>WQYK01000039.1 GCA_009781275.1 Bacteroidales bacterium
TCACAGGGCTCATCATCATCTGATCATAACAATGTAAAGAAATTTATTTACCTTTGCGGGTTAATAAACACACATACGCCATGACATGCGACAGAATCGTTTTTGAGGGACTCACTTTTGACGACGTATTATTAATCCCAGCTCATTCTCAAGTACTTCCAAGAGAAGTCTCGATCCGGACCCATTTTTCTAAAAACATCACACTCAGCTCGCCTTTGGTGTCGGCGGCCATGGATACGGTCACGGAGGCGGAGATGGCCATTGCCATGGCGCGGGAAGGGGGTATTGGCGTGATTCATAAAAATATGCCGATTGAACGTCAGATGGAGCAGGTGCGTAAGGTAAAGCGTGCAGAGAATGGGATGATCTACGATCCGATTGTGATTCACCGTGATGGATGCGTTGGGGATGCGGTGCGACTGATGACCGAAAACCATATTGGCGGGATTCCGGTGGTGGACAAAAACAGAAAATTGATTGGGATCGTCACCAACCGCGACCTGAGGTTTCAGGACAACATGGCAATTCCCATTACCGAAGTGATGACTTCTGAGCATCTAATCACCACAAATAAAGGAGACGATTTGCAAAGCGCCACCCTGTTGCTCAAAAAATATAAAATCGAAAAACTACCGGTGGTGGATGAAAATAACGTACTGGTTGGTCTGCTTACCTATAAAGATATTACCAAAATAAAAGACAATCCCGACGCCAGTAAAGACGAAATGGGACGTTTGAGGGTTGCTGCAGCCGTTGGAGTGGGTTCAGATACGTTGGATAGGGTCAAGAAGCTGATTGTGGCCGGTGTCGATGCAGTGGTGGTGGATACCGCCCACGGACATTCCGAAGCGGTCCTCAAGATGGTGCGAAACGTAAAGAAAACATTTAAGAACTTAGACGTTCTGGCCGGAAACATAGCCACCGGAGACGCTGCCAAAGCGCTTGTTGACTGCGGAGTAGATGGCATTAAGGTGGGTATTGGCCCCGGCTCGATTTGCACCACCCGCGTAGTGGCGGGCGTGGGCGTTCCTCAATTGAGCGCCATTCTTCACGTGGCGCAGGCCATCAAGGGCGCAGGAGTTCCTG
Source organism: Bacteroidales bacterium (assembly GCA_009781275.1). Lineage (GTDB taxonomy): Bacteria > Bacteroidota > Bacteroidia > Bacteroidales > UBA932 > WRBG01. Next base: position 1,087 of record WQYK01000039.1, read on the forward strand.
TCATTGCAGACGGAGGCATTCGCTACTCGGGTGATGTGGTGAAGGCTTTGGCTGCAGGCGCCGACACCATTATGGCCGGATCGCTCTTTGCCGGCGTAGAAGAGTCACCGGGAGAGACTATTATCCTCAACGGACGTAAATTTAAATCGTACCGCGGCATGGGCTCCCTTGAGGCGATGCAACAAGGCTCCAGAGATCGCTATTTTCAGGATATGGAAGAGGACATAAAAAAGTTGGTACCCGAAGGTATTGTAGCGCAAGTCCCCTACAAAGGAACACTTAACGAGGTTTGCTACCAATTGATCGGGGGGCTCCGGGCCGGAATGGGCTACTGCGGCGCCTCCAACCTCGAAGCCCTGCGAGAAGTAAAATTTGTGCGCATCACTTCTTCCGGAATTATTGAAAATCACCCACATGACGTAACCATCACGCGCGAAGCGCCCAATTATAGCAGATAATGTACAGGATCCTACTTTTCGCTCCCCTAATGCTCCTCTTGCCCGGCGCCTGCTCGCTGTTTTCGTTCAAAACAAAACCGGATGTCATCGCAGAAGTAAATAAAAATCAATTACTTATTTCCGACATTGAAGCACTTATTCCATCAGGGTTGCCTCGTGAAGATAGCCTGGCCATGTTAAACCAATACATCAATACCTGGGCGCTGGCCCACCTCATGGAAGCCAAAGCCCAAAAAGAGCTTCCCAAAGAACAAAGGGACGTTAGTCAATCTTTGGAAGAATATCGTCGATCTTTGTTAGTATACAGGTACGAAAAGAGTTATGTAGAAACACGAATAGATACCATCATCACCCCGGCAGAGCTCCAAAAAATGTATCTCGATAATTCAGAACTCTTTACCCTATCCGAACCGATCGTCAAAGTACGATATGTTAAGATAGCCCTCTCTTCCCCATATTTAGAAAGGGTACGATCTTTGTATCGTACGCGACTTATAGAAGAGACTTATCAATTAGAACAGATGGTTCACAGCTCTGCAGAAAAATATGAAGTGTATGGCAACAGATGGATCAACGCATCCACATTGTCAAGGGATTTACCGGTCTCCACAGATGAGGTCATTCGCTCTATCGACCGGGGGTATTTGGAGTGTGCCGACAACTTCTTTGCCTATTATGTAGCCTTTTTTGACGTTACGCGAGCCGGTGCTATCGGCCCCATTGAGTATCAGGAGATGGCCATTCGCAATTTGATTCTGGGAAGGAGAAAACAGGATTTGCTAAAGAAATTGGAAAAAGACATTTTAGAAGAAGGTTGGAGAACCAAACAGCTTAAAGTATATGATCATAACAATGAATAGAACCTTTTTACAATGCGCTTTATTGGCAGTTGCGCTCTGCCTGCTGATGCCTGCTAAGGCCCAAAGATACAACAATGGACTTGTAGATAAAATCGTTGCACTTGTTGGCAACGAAATGATCCAACTCTCTACACTGGAAAGTGAAGTACACGACATGATGGCCATGGGCGTTATTTCTGACAAGAACATCCGGTGTCAGGTACTCGAAAATCTTCTTATTCAAAAACTCTTACTCACCCAAGCCAAGTTGGACAGCCTCTCTACAAGTGAAGGCAGTATTGAGGCGGAGTTGGAGAACAAAATCCAGCAGTATAAAACCCATTTTGGCAGTGAGAAGGCAGTGGAAGAGTACTTTAACAAGCCAATTTTTAGGATTAAGCAGGACTGGAGGGAGCAGCTTCAGGAACAATTGCTCACTATGGAGATGCAGAGGGCGCTGCAAGCAAAGATACCTGTGTTAACGCCAAGCGAGGTCGAGAAATTCTATCGTCAAACCGACAAAGACAGCCTGCCAATTATTCCTATTCAATACCAACTGCGTCAAATTGTGTTTTACCCTTCTAAAGAAGATGCCGTGTTGGCTGTAAAGGAGGAGTTGCTAAATCTGAGAGAGCGTGTCATGAATGGTGAAAATTTTGGGATGCTGGCAGCTTCCTACTCTATGGATCCGGGTTCAGCCCTTCGTAGAGGAGAGTTGGGTATGACTTCCAAGCAGTTCTTCTGGCCAATGTTTTCTGATGCAGCCATGGGGTTGAGACCGGGACAAGTTTCGCAAATCGTTGAAACACCGGACGGTTTTCACATCATCCAACTCATAGAAAAAGACGGAGACATGTTTAATGCGCGGCACATATTACGCAAACCACAATTTGGCAGCGATGTTCGTGTAAAAGCATTTAACAAACTCGATAGCCTCAAAAATCTGATCACAAAGGACAGTCTCTCCTTTGAAACCGCTGCCACGCACTTTTCGATGGATCCCAAGTCAAGTAGAAACAACGGGCTGCTTGCCGACGAGAATACCGGATCTACCTATTTTGAAAAAGATCAATTAAGCCCCACCGATTACAACGCCATCCGCAATTTGAAGCCGGGAGAGATCTCTTTGCCATACGAGTCTACAGACTTTGGTAGCGGTGTGGGTTTTAGCGCCGGTCGCCCAAACGATGGGAGGTCTGGCAATACAGTGTATAAGATCATCAAGTTGGAGAAAATCCTTCCTGCCCACACGGCCAACCTCAAGGAGGATTACCCTGTCATTCTTGAGTTTGCCAGAAACCGGCACATGAACGACATTGTAGAAGAGTTTATTTCGGACAAACAAAAGACCACCTATATGGTCATCGATCCCATTTTTTCTGAATGTACTTTTCAGCGTTCGGGTTGGATAAAATAGCCTAACTGTCGAATGAAAAAGGGGTTACATTTTCTTTCCGGCTGCTTACTGATTCTTCTCCAACCTCTTGTCGGATTGGCACAAATAGAAAAGGATCAGGACGTCATACATTTGCTGTGGGCGTCAATGGCTCAGAAATACACAAAAGACGGCGTTGAGCTTCATCGTGTAATTGGTCCTGCAGCCCGCTTTCTGCATAACAACACCTATATCCTCTGCGACACCGCATACTGGAATCAACGGGATGGCATCCTTGACGCCAAAGGCAACGTAAAAATTTTTCAAGACCAAACCCGTCTTACCGGAGAAACCATTCACTACAGGCAAGACAATAACATAGCACAGGTAAGAGGTCGAATCGTGGAATTATTTGACAACCAAAATAATCGTCTGCGAACACAACACTTGGACTTTAATACAAAAGACAGCATTGGGACTTTTCACTATGGTGGCAGCATGATTGACAGTGCCGGAAATGTTTTGGAAAGCATTACGGGAAGCTACTTCTCCAAAGAAAAACTCTTCACTTTTGAACGACAAGTGTCCATGAGTACCGACACGGTCCTCCTTAAGGCTGACGCTGCGCACTACAAAACAGATCAGAACGTTGCTACCCTTTTTGGAAATATCCACGCCTGGCACACAGACGGATATTTGCAGGCAGACAGGGGAAGATACCACCGTGACATTGAGTATTTTCACTTTACCCAAAACGTTTTTGTAGAGACAGACAAGCAGGAGATTTGGGCTGATATGCTTAATTTTGACCGGATCAATAACCTGGGATCTCTCTTTGGAAATATTCAAATCCTCGATACCACGCAGTCGGTCATCCTGCTGGGAAATGAAGGCCATTTTCAAAATCACCCGCAAAAGGTACGGCTTACTCGAGACCCTGTCATTATCCTCTATAACTTTGATAAAGAAGCCCCACTCGACTCTGTCTTTGCACGCGCAGATACCATTCGATATGAAGTCCTGCCCAAGTATCAAGTCGATAGCGCAGAAGTGGTCAGGGCAAAAGCCCGCCTGCGCTACCTCAAGCCTGCGCCCGCTGTTTTAACAGACACGCTACAAGTCCCCTCCACAATCAATACCCCTCCTCCTCCCCTTCCACCCCCTCCTCCTCCCCCTCTTGCTGACTCTCTCCAAACGGTTCCTCTGGCCGACTCTCTCCAAACAATTCCTCTTGCCGACTCTCTCCAAACCTTACCTCCCCTTCCCCCTCCTCCCCCCCCTCCCGACACTACCGCTACACGTCTCATTTGGGCCTGGCACAACGTAAAAGCATACAGAAACAACGCACAAGGCTATTGTGATTCACTTGCATACAACACCATTGACTCCACGGCCCGTCTCTACAGAAACCCTGTCCTCTGGCACGAAAACAACCAATTTTCTGCTGACAGCATTCAGTTCTTCTTTCAAAACGACCAGGTCTCCCGTGCCGACCTCTTTTCGTCGGCCTTTGTCATTGCCAAAGAAGAGGATGCTCTCCTCTATAACCAGATCAAAGGAAAAGACATGATCGGTTATTTTCGTAACAACGATATCTACAAGTTTGAAGTACTGGGGTCAGCAGAAACCATCTTCTGTATCAGGGAAGACAACTCGATCACTTCATTGGATAAAAAGACAAGTAAAGATCTGACCATCACACTTAAAGAACGTCAAGTACAACGCGCTTCCTATACAAACGACGTTAAGGGCTCCACCCATCCCCTCTATGAACTAAGCAACAGTGAACGACAGCTCTCCAACTTTAAATGGCGGATTGATGAACGACCCATTGACCGTTTTGCCATCACCACCCGGGCCATTCGTCCCCAGGTAACGGATCAATACCAGAACGTTCGACAACCCACCTTTCTCTATACGCAACAGTACTTCCCAAACAAAACCATTCCTAAAGTAGAAAAGAAGAGAATGGTAGCCCCTTTGCTCCCGCCAGATACCCTTGTCGTCGCTTTGTCAGATACCCTCTCATTGGAGATCCCCCCGCCTGAGCTCCCTCTAACAGATTCACTTGAGTTTTGGCGAATCATCGAAAATGTGCAAAAAAGCATACAACGGAAAGACTCACTACAACAACAAGACACTTTGTACCACGAACCGGTTCAAGTCGCTGTTTTCCAATCCGATTCGCTAAGACTACCTATACAAAAGCAAATTGAAATTGAAGTAACTGAGGATCAAGTTGATATTCCCGAGTCACCTGTAGAGTTCTTTGCGGAAGCGCCTCCGCTCACCAAAAAAGAGCTACGCACCCTTCGCAAAAATCTCCGCAAAGAACAAGCAATGAAACGAAAAGCTGAGCGAAAAGAAAAGGCGGCGCAAAGAAAAGCAGCGCAAAATCCTGCCTAAGGCGTACAAAGCTTTTTCCGATTTCAAAAGCGAAATATTTAATTGTTAAAGATCAAAAAGATAATTAAATAATGTGCGGTTGACAACAATAGTGCAAATTTTGTATGTCAATGAAAAAATCTTTTGCTACATTTGTGTTATTCGATTCACATCGCAAAGTCGATTCATTTGCGTTTAAAACAACCCCATTATGAAAATTTTTAATTCTTTATGTCAGTACAAGGGATTGTTCCTCTCGGGACTATTCTTTGGTCTTTTATGGCCCTGTAGCGCAGTGGCACAATCCTCTCTTTTGGATCTTGAACTGCCCAAAGTGGTTCCTCCTTCCCCCACAGCAAGGGCATTGCACGCCGATATCTTTTACCCTGTGGATGGCAACACCGGCACTCCCGACATCACCATTCCCATTTATGAAATCGTCAGTGGTAATATTACTGTTCCCATCGTTTTGCGTTACCATACTTCCAACCTCAAATTGAACGGAAGCGTACACTGTAATGTTGCGCATGGCTGGACGCTGGAGTATGGAGGGATGGTAAGCCGCACCATCAACAACAAACCCGACGAGTTGGCCGTGATGGCCTCGATGACCAATGGCAAACTATATAATCAGTATACCAGTAACGCTGACCAGGAAGAAATAAGCAAGATGTACTCATGGACAGGACTTGGGGGCTTGGATACCGAATACGACCATTTTACCTACAACTTCCCCGGCGCAAGCGGTTCATTTTTCCTGCAGCGCGATAATCCCCAGCAGTTGTCCTCTCCTTTTAAGGCGCTTTTTTCACCCATTAAACCCTACAAATTGGATTCATTGACTTTGTCGTCAACAATGTCGTACATGAATAAATTTATAGTCAGGGACGATACCGGGTTAAGCTTCTATTTTGGCGGTGTACAACAAAGCGATAACAAAATTGAATTTGCTAGTGACAATGCAGGAAACACATCAAGTTCAGGCTGGATGCTTGCCAAAATCCGTGAAGACAACGGCAACAACGTCACTTTTTCTTATACACCTGTTATTTTGCCTGTCAATATGGACACTTACTGGTACTACCTTACCGACATGCCTCATGGTTATCTTAATTCTTTTCTTGTCGATCCATTGATCATGAACTATCAGGTTCAATATTTGGTATCACCCAATACCTGGCCCAGCGCTGCATACTCATCGCTGATGCCGGCTGAGATTGTTTTTGCCCACGGAAAAGTTGTATTTACTTTGGAAACAAACAAGTTTACAGTTAAAGAGGTTACCGTATATGACAAGAGCAACCAGCAGGTACGCAAAGTGACCTTCAATAAAACCAATGGCGCAATCACCGGCAACACATTGCTAAGTTCAGTATCTATAAAAGGGGCCGATAATGTGGAGATAGACAAATACACGCTAAACTATCATAACCTTTTTACGGGTTATTCATCGTACGATTATTGGGGCTACTGCAACGGCTCCAGTATAGGCGGTTTCATGCCCATGCCCTACAAATCGTTTTCCATAACGGATCAGAACTCTACCCGCACGGTTAATTTTGGCTATAATGTGAACAGGACACCCAACAGTACACAAATCAAGAATGACCTTTTAGACAAAATTACCTACTTAAGCGGTGGCTCTACCGTTTTTGAGTTTGAACCCAACAACTTCAGTTATGAGCGGCAAACAGCCGTGACCCTTCAGGACGGTTCAGGTTTAAGGATTAAAAGCATTACCCATAAGGATACGGACGCCTCTATTCTGCAATCGTTTAAGTATAACTATGGGCCGGGGCGCATTCCCATCAGGCCCAATCAGGACAATTACAATATCATTTCTTATCGATTACTTACCTTGCTCATCGATTTATCAACCTGGCTTGGAATTGAAACGATCTTTGGAGATCGTCATCGCATGGTAACGCCCCGATGGGTATCCTATGTGGGTATGGCCGGCGAACGTGTCACCTACGACTGGATGGAGGAAGTAATCGTTGTGAGCAGCGGTACGGCGGGCAAAACAGTCTCCTACTTCGATGCTCCCACTGCCGTCACATTTACACCAAACTTTGCCAACAGTTCTGAAATAAGCTACAACCACTCCGATTTGTTTTACCACCTCTCCGAGAGCGGCGTAAGCTGGGTGGAGCCCAAACTGCAACGCAAAGAAATCTTTAACGGCAGCAACACCATGCTGCAAAAGATTACCTACCAGTACGCGAGCACGACCCCGATCCTGCTCCTGAACATGGGGTTCCACAAATATTCAACCTGGGATACCTCGTTATTTTCTCCTAACTATAGTAAACTGTTCGATTACCAAATATTTAATCACTTGGTAAACAACGGTAATCTGCCTTCAACTGAGCTCATCCCTCCATTACTCTATTTCTACTATACCCAAAGCATAGGAGGCCGTTACCTTACCAAGATAACTACGGAACATTATTATGGCGCCGAGGTACTGACCGAAGAACTGAGTTATACCTATACATCGCCTCATTTTTACTACCCAAGCGCCGTTACCCGTTTGATGAGCGATGGGGGCAGCGATATTACCCGATTTAAATACCCATTCGACTATACACTGGGCGGAAATCCCGTGGCGTATGAAATGGCGCAACGCAACATCATTGCACCCATTATGGAACAAAAGAGGTATTACAAAAGCATCGGGGGCGTCGAAACCCTGTTGGAGACCTACGATATGAGCTATGGAAACAAAGGTACCACCCCTGCACCCATGTACCGTCCCTCATTGCTAAAATATAATACACGCAGTAATACTGCCGAAACCCGCCTCCAGTATACTCAATACGACCCAAAGGGGAATTTGCGGTCACTGACCCAAAATGTGGACATCCATACCAGCTACCTCTGGGGTTACGGCTACCTTTACCCAATAGCCCAAGTCACAGGACCCACATGGAGTGAATTAAGCACAGCGCTCGGAGGTACATTGGAAACAGTCAGTGCCAACATTAATCCCACGGATGTCTCCATAACCGGTCTGTTATCCAATGCACGGTCATTAACAGACGTCCTTGTTTCAGGCTTTTTGTACAAGCCGCTTTACGGGGTTAAACAGACCGTAGCCCCCCATGCACAAAACACTTTTTACAATTATGATCCGGGTGCACGCCTAAGTACAATATTTGACTTGAACAACAGACTTGTAGCTCAATACCAATATGGGATTGGCACTACCCAGGGGGCGACCTATATCAAAGCAGCGCAGCCCGATTCTTCTGTAACCACTCTTTCCGCTCTTGTCACAGCAAACCAGCGCTGGACCAATACCTATTACGATGGGATTTTTCGTCCCGTTCAAACCGTAGAGAGTTATGGCTCAACTACCGGTAAAGACCAGATTATGTACACGCAATACGACCTTGCAGGCCGCAAGAGCAAGGATGCCCTTGTTTTTCCGCTAACAGTAGGTTCGGGAAATTGGTACAGTGCTGCCGTAACCGCACAGAGTACCTGGTACAACACCCTGTACAGCGGCGAAGGCAGCTTTGCATCTTCCCGCTATACCTGGGAATCCTCTCCCCTGGGACGTCTCACAGAGCAATACCTGCCGGGAGGTGGTCAATATGCTGTTCCCGGTGGCGCTACCATCCGCTACGACTACCAGACCAATACGGTGAGTGATGTAAAACTGTGGACGGTCTCAAGCAGCGGAGCCCCGTCTTTCACCATCTACTATCCCAAGAACACGCTGTTTAAAAACGTTGTTACCGACCCGGACGGTAGAATAAGCGTAAGCTATACAGACAAGTCGGGACGGGTGATCGAAACACGAATATATAAATCAGGCGTTCAACCTCTGACGACATCCTATGTATATAACGATATGGGCCTGCTCTGCTGTGTCATACCCCCCAAGGCTCAACTGTCCTCTCCCCCCGCTGCAACTGACTGTTATATATACAAGTACGACCACCGCAACCGCATGATCGAGAAGTCTATTCCGGGTGGAGGCATCACCTCGTACGTATATGATGCCAACGACCGCCTTATCGCCAGCCAGGATGCCAATCAGGCGGCTGCGGTTAGCAAGCGCTGGTCATTTACGCGATACGACCGGTTGGGACGGGAAGTGTACCGGGGCACAGTAGCCAACAGCAGCACCCCTGCCAATCTGAGAACAGCCTACCAAACGGTAGCCTATCCCGAAAAACTTATCTCCGGCGGGGCCATTAACGATTACAGCAACACAGCACAGACCTTAAGCATCACCATAAATGATGTTCTTTCCACCACCTGGTACGACCGATACAGTTATTCCGCACCGCTTTCGTTTACGGCCATGGGCGCAGAAGTTGGTCAGGCCACCACCTCGGTTTATCTGACGACTCCGCTTGGTTTACCCACCGGCAGCCGTGTCAAGGTATTGGACGGGAACGAATACACCTCGAATGCAGTATGGCTCAAGACCTCTTCCTATTATGACGCAAAAGGTCAGATGATCCAGGAGGTTGCGCAACGCTACAACGGCACGACGACCCCGGCGACCAACCGTACAGGCATACTTTACCGTCA
>WQYK01000040.1 GCA_009781275.1 Bacteroidales bacterium
AATACCCACTCCGCAAGCTACGGAGGTTTGCTACCTGATTCCGGGTGGACAATCGTACCGACCCACTGAGGTGACCATTCCGGGAGATTGGAGCGGTGCGGCAGCCGTCATGGCAGCGGCAGCAGTGAGCGGTGTTGTGAACAAAGGGTCACAATGTTTGGTCAAGGGACTGGGGGCGACGAGCTTTTCTGCGCCCGACAGCATCATCATTGAGGGTTTACGCGCAGCAGGCGTCTCCTGTACACAACTTACGGATGGGTGGAGCATCCACGTTGCGGGCGATTTAAAACCGTTTACATTTGACCTTACCCACGCTCCCGACTTAGCGCCCGCCCTGACGGCATTGGCAGCCGCCATTCCGGGCGCCTCCGTGCTCAAAGGAGCAGGACGACTCAAGACCAAAGAGAGCAGCAGGGGGGAGGTGTTGCAGCAAATATTTAAACAGATGGGAGTTCAAATCGATTTATCGGCAGACGAAATGATGATTCATGGAAGAAATAGAATCGATGTATCCACCGGAAATTGCATCATCGATTGCCACAACGACCACCGCATTGCCATGGCTGCGGCGATAGCCGCCGTAAGCGCCCGTTATCCCATAAGCCTTACGGGCGCATCTTGCGTATCCAAAACGTATCCCCGATTTTGGGACGATTTGGCGTCGTTGGGACTAAAAATCGAAAAAATCGCCTAACTTCGCCCCATGAACACCATTGGTCGTCACTTTAAAATCACCCTCTTTGGCGCTTCCCACAGCCCTACTTTGGGCGTGACCATTGACGGATGCCCTGCCGGAATCGCTTTGGACGCAAAACGATTTGAGTCCGATTTAGCCCGTAGAAAAGCAGGCGCGTTTGGAACGACTCAGAGAATCGAATCGGACACGCCACACATAGAGAGCGGATGTAAAGACGGATACACCACAGGTGACGCCATTCGGATTGTTTTTGAGAATAAAAACGTCCGCCCACAAGATTACGAACAGTTTAAAACACGGCCTCGTCCGGGACATGCTGACTGGGTGGCACAGCAGGGAGGAAACAGTTCAAGCGGCGGAGGCATCTTTTCCGGCCGCATGACTTTACCGCTGGTCGCAGCAGGCGTGGTTGCTAAACGGATGTTACAAGAAAAACACCCCAACGTCCAAATTTCAGCCCGATTATTAGAGGTCGGAGGAAGCAAAGATTTTACCATGGCTGTAGAGGCAGCGCAGGCGGTAGGGGATTCCGTAGGCGGCATCATCGAGTGCAGTGTAACTCAATTACCCGTTGGCTTGGGAGCGCCTTTCTTTAACTCGATTGAGTCGTGCATCAGCCACATCGTATTTTCGATTCCCGGCATCAAGGGGATTGAATTTGGAGCCGGATTTGCCGCCGCCCGTATGCGAGGCTCAGAACATAATGATTGCTATATAGATGCTCAAGGAAACACCGCCACCAACCATGCAGGAGGCATCAACGGCGGTTTGACCAACGGAAACGAATTGATTTTGCGCGTGGCCGCCAAGCCAACGCCCAGTATTGCCCGCGCTCAGGAGACGTTTGACTTTGCTGCCAATAAAATGGCGCCCCTTGTCATTAAAGGACGTCACGACGTTTGCTTTGCCTTGAGGTTGCCGGTGGTGATTGAGGCGGTAACGGCGATTGCGCTGGCAGACTTTGCTTTGGTTTAGCGCCCTGCGGAGAACCCAATCTCCGCAGGACTAACATCAACTAATTTTTTTAAACAACGGGTTATCAAAGCTACAGCCCCCGTCATAGCTGTAAATGTATTATGGAGCCACGCAACGAACCGTAAGCGCTGTTGAGATTTCTTCTCTCCATGGTCCCACATGATTGTCTTTGTATATGAAACTTAAACCACAATTTGAAGTGGAGAGGGTGTTTCTTGACGCACTCCAGAAGTGTCCTTCTGCGCCTGAAAGGGCCAGATTCCCCGTATCCCACCCACGTACACCTGAAGCGGGGATAAAGAGCGAGGCGTAAAGATGGTCGCTATCGGGAGTCGGATTAAAGAACAGTCGGCCAATGTGCGCAACATCCTTTGATTGGGCGGCTACAGCGGCTACGGCTGCTCCCGTACCATTTCCCTTTACTATTTGACGTCTGTCAAAGAAGCCGTCAGCATAGTAACCCCACAGGGAGTTGGTGGTCTCGCTGGAGTAATTATAGCTCGTGCGAGGTTTCAGGAGCAGCGATTGCCGCACTTCTGAGCCGGAGATGTTGGTGCAGGGCTCGTCTCCGGTGATGGAGCCGTCGTAGGGGCGGCGGTATCCGGGAGGACACACCTCTTGGGTTGCGGCCAATGTGCTCCAGTAATTGGGCGTATTGGTTGCTTGCCATGCAGATGCGGCTGTTGTGTAGGGGTTGTGCGCCCAACGGATACCGCCGCCAAATTGTGTGCCTGTATAGGTGTTTGCCCATTGCCAAAAAGCGCCTGCCTGCGTTGGATAGCTGGTAAAGATGCTGCGGTTGCCAACGGTGGTGGGGTTGGATGCATCGGCCTGTGACATTACGCTTTGGTCTAAATTCTGAGCGGTAAGGTTGTAGGGCGAGAACTTTTTGGTCGCAGTACGTGTGGAGAGGCCGCCGGAACTTACAGGGTCGTTGTTGGTCATCAGGTAGTCGGCCCCTTCGCCTTGACGCAGGAAGATTAATTGTTTTTTGGTGTTGTTGGCGTAGGAAAGCAGTACTACGGCGTAGCGGGCGGGGTGTTGTGTTGTGGGGGTGTAGGTCGATTTTAAACCAATGCGGAAGAAGATGTACTTGTTTGCGTCGCTCACCTGTCCTGTAACGGCAATGGCAGAGCCTGTTACGGGACAATCCTCAGGAGTGCCGTAAAGGTCGGGATTCATGTCGGAAGTAAACGATATGCCGCGCGCCGCAAGTGATGCGTTGTCAAGTTTATCGGTGCTGAGTATTACGCCGCCCGAGGTACCCCAACGTGGGTCCATCCATGCCACTGTGGCGCTCCAGGCGCCATGGTTGGCGCTGTGTACGGCGGCATCAATGCGTATCAGACGCTCGCCTGTTTGGTTGGCGCGCCAAAATGCGCCTACGTAGGTTTGGGCGTTCAGTGGGGGAGTGCCTCCTCCTTCGTTTTCCAGAACCAGTGTTGTACGGTTTTGTACCACCGTTACGATGTAGGTCAATCTTCCTGCCTTAATATGGATGTAGGCGGTGCGCTCGGCAAAGACGATGTTGGCGTCGGTAAGGAGGCGCATCGGGTGGGGCAGTGCATCACCAATGCCTGATGAAGGGTCAATGCGCAGCCAGGGCAAGCCGCTCACCGCGTCTTGAGGAACGGGGGTTGTCCCCGCTTTGTCGGCCCAAACAGAAGCTGTCCAACCGTCAGGATAGTCGGTAGCAACGGTTAAAATGTTGTCCGTATGGGCTCCGTTGTGTTCCTCATGGCTGAAATCAAAACGGTCGCGGCTTACACCCAGCATATATTGGTTGTCAAAAACAATATGGGTAATAACTCCCTCTTCCCAAGCGAGGATATTGGCCGTCATGTTGAATGACTTGGCGCGATAGGCGTCATCTGTGGAGGGGAAACCCCGACCGTTGACCGATACAATGTTGCAGACATATCGATGGTTGCGCAAAATGTCTACATGGGTGGCGCCGTCGGTAGATAGAAAATCGAGACGGTAGTAGCTCTCCTGTGTGTCGGAGCCGTAGAGGCCGCCTACCACGATGCAAGTTTCCGTCAGGAAGTTTCCGTTGTTTTTTGCTGCGGTTTCAAAGAGATAGATGGCTCCTTTCATGGCCACGTCGGGGATGCCGGGGGCGCTAAAGTCGGTGTAGGCAACAGGGCCCGTCACCGGAGTGACCGGATAGGGGAGGGATGCCTTTTTGGCCACTTTGTCCAATCCCATATAGTCCGTACCCGATATGGGTACAATCCTGCCGGACTGATTGGTGTTATAAAGATGTACGCTTTTGAGTTTAAAGGCATTTGTAATGCCCAAAACACTTTGGTCAAGTTGCACTTCTATTTTGGCTGCCATGCGTACCATGGGTATGGGAGCGCTACTGATGGAGGAGGTGGAGGGGTCAATGACTATAGGCTCCGTCTCGCCCCACATGGGTATGGCGGTAAAATTGGAGGGGCCAACGGCTTTCCAGCGGTCGCCGCCGTTGAGGTCAAAGGTGAGTTTGGAGAGCATTCCCTCCTTCTCCTGACCCACCCAACCATCTGCACGGCTAGCGACAAGCGCATCGATTTGGCTGCGTGCGTTGGTGATGAGCACAAAACATTGCGCTTCATCCTTCACGCGCAGGATGGCGTTGAACGATTGAATCGAAACGCCGTTGTTGCTGCCCACGTCTCTCTTTGCAAGCGTCCGATACTGAAATGTATAGACTCCGGCCTCGACTTTAAAGGCCAGTACGTCCAATGTTTCAATGGAATTTTCTTGCTCAGCGTTGATGGCGCGCGTGGCGCCTCCCTGTTGGGCTCTATTGGGTACGGCTACCTTTAGCATGACTGCTTTTTCTCCCTGATGGGGCATGTCGGGAGCGATGGGTTGCTCTAAACTGCATGAGAAAAAGAGCAGAGATAATAAAATTGTGGGGGTTATTTTATGTGTCATGGTGTTAAAAATCAATATTTAATTAATCAATCAACTCCCCGTTTTCGTGGCGTACCTGCCAACCGTTGATGGTGATGGAGACTCTATATCCGGTGACAGCGTTGCCGGAGAAGGCAAGGAGAATGTCGTAAGTGTGGGTGGTTTCAAAATTATTTTGTGGATAGGCGCTTAAAATCAATCCAATCAAATCGCCCGACTGAGCGCCCACAGGATAGAGCGTTGTTCCGGTGGTCTTATTCAATATGTGCAAACGGGGTGTACGACGCTCTGCGGATAGCTCCAGCACGTTGAGTGTGGCGTTTAGTTGGCTAAATTCATCCTTTGTGCAGGAGGCGGTATAGGCAAAACGATTGCACAGGGAGCTCATTGTGCGTGAGCGGTCAAATTTATAGGCGCAGTTGTTGTCTTCAATTGTAAAGGCGTAACGATTTTCATCGGCGGGCAACCCAACGGTGCGCAGATGAATGGTGTTGGAGAGTTGAGTCAACGGCATCTCAAAGCGCTGCACCTTCTGCAATACAACAGTTGCATTTGAGAGTTGGGCATGAAAGATGTGGGGGATGAGGGTTGAGACGACATCTCCGCTATGCTTTAGTTTTAGCAATGCCTGGTCGTAGGTAGTTTGGCCTTTGACAAACGAACCCGGGATGGTTTCATAGTACTGTTTGTCTTTGCCTGCCCAGGCAATAAAACGGTATGTACCGGGGGTCAAATCGGAGCAATCGATATAGTAATCGGGGCCAAAGTTGGAGATGCGGTCATCGATATATTCACCCAGATAGGTTCCCTCGCCGGAGAATACATAGAGGTGCATACGGTTGACATCACTTGTGTTGATGGTGTTGGGAGCATAGGTGAAGTAGACCCTTATTTGCCCCGGACACGCCGACATGTCCTCTTTGGTACAAGAGGAGCCGAGCGCGCATATCGACACCATTGCCATCAAGTAAAAAATATGTAAGATTTTGTTTGTCATTTTTTCTGTTTTTTTTGTAGCCGGAAGGGCGGTCAAACCCTTCCGGCCGGTTTACTAATCAGTCTATCAAATGTCGTAATTGGAGAGAATCGGCGTGTTCCAGAAGAGAATCTCAATGTCGATGGTAATCTGGGTGTCCACATCGGGGGTTACATCGGGGTCGGGAAGTTCCGCGGTGGGGCGGCCCGGTACAACGATGCGGGTGATGTTGCATTTGTAGAAGTCGTTACGCAACACGTCCCAGCGATTTACCGCTTTGAGCGGATTCTTGTTTAAGAAGATGTCCCAGTAGCAATAGCCATTGACATAGGTGCGTTTTTCACCCCCTTTCTGAGCCAAAAAGGCGTTGGCAGCGGCTTCGTCAAAGAAGTAGGATGCGCCCTCTTCTATTGATGGAATCACCGCATAGAACGTTTGGGGCGTACTGACACCGTGGTTGTTGTTTACTGTAAAGGCTCCTGATGTTAACTCCATAATCTCTTGCGGGATAAAGGTGGCGCGAATAGTGGCGCGGGTAATCTCCTTTTTGAGCTTTTGCTCTGAGGTGTTCTCGGCGGCGTAACGCGGCTCATACTGGCCAATTGTTGGGCTGACGATGAGTGCGCGGCTCAAAACAGGAACGTAGTCTGCACCAACAGCAACTTCAAAGTCAGCTGACTGATAACTACTCAAAGTCCAGTTGGGGTCTTTGTGCTCATCGGCGGCGCCTTGCATCAGAAAGAGCTTGGTGTTAAAATTGTTGATGGCAAACTTGAGGTTGTCCAATTGGCCCGGAGCGCCGGCCACAACAAGCGAAGCATCTGTTTCTACAGTTACTTTTGCCACAAGGCGCTGACACTTCACCGCGACTTTGTTGGCGGGGTCGTTCTCATCTTCCTTAAAGGTAGGGGTAGCGGCCTCTGTGCTAAACATGACAAAGTTGGCGCCGGCCAATTCGGAGCTTGTCATGGTTTGTGTGGCGGTATAGAGCGTACCCATGGGTTGACCCTCCAAAGCGGTGGCGATGTGGGGTGGGAGGTTGATGGCTACAAACACATTTTTGGCTCCTGTGGTGGTTTGAATCTTGGTCGATGACTCATATATATCGGAGTTTGTGGTAGCGCCTGCTTGTGAAAAGTCACTTGAAGTGAGGTGGGAGCGTGAGGAGAAGTTGCCGTTGGCTGTGTAAATAAACACATCCACCCAACTGATTTTTGCCTCATTGTCGGTGGCGTTAATATCGTCTGTGGCGCGTGTCTGGGTGGCGCGCGGAAAACTAATGGACACCTTCATTGATGTGGCTTTTCCGTTATCTTTGCCGTGATTGATGATGCCTTGTTCCTGGCTGCAACTTGCAAAGCCCAAGGCAAGGGCGATGGCAGCGGTTGTAAAAATTTTCTTTCTCATATTTCAATGATTTAATAAATGAATTCGGCGGCAAAGGTATGGCTGTCAATATCCTGACGCCAGCCATTTTTTGCTTTTTATTGGTAATTTAATGACAAAAACATCCCCATGCAGGAAGCCTTGTGTCATAAAGAGACACAATCGAGATTTTTTGACGTTTTTTTTTACGAAGTCAGTGTGTAGACAAACAAAAGCGGGCTGACGCCCGCTCCTATTTTTGCTAAACCTTACGGCGTCGGAGCCGTTTCAAGGTACCTTGGCGAATCCCAGAAGTAGTCGGTAAAGTAGCTGCCGTACTGTGCGGCGTTCACAATGTATGCCAAAAGATTTGCCGTAAACCTGCCTTGAGCGCCGGAGGGATTGGGCGCTGAGCCAAACGTGCCGTTGTCGAATGTCTCCGAATCGCAGAGTAAAACCACATTGCGTTTGGGGTCAATCATCAGTGATGTTCTGCCGGAACTGTTCCTGAGTATGGGAATAATGTCGGGGTCGGTGAGGGATGCGATGTTCACATACGATGTATTCCCACCCGTTGTAAGCTGAACGTTAAACCAATTGGCTACGCCGGACGCCCATGGAGCGTCTTCCGTAAGGTACTTGACAATCCTGTTAGCCGGCTGGTTCCAAATATAGTAAGTACCGTTATTAGACGAACCGGAGCCGGCGCCACCGGTCACAGAGTTGGGTTGGTATAACCTCCCCGGTAAGTAGTTCGACCCCCAACCGGAATTAAAATTGTTATTGCTACTCTCCTCATGATTGATTACCAGAACGCCTTCATTGTTTTGTCTCCATGTATGCGCAACGGTGGATATCGCCTGATTTCTCTGGACAGGGCGTATCAGGTGAAACCACCTCACCGTAGAGGGAGTCGCTCCCGGCGAAGAGGTATTGGAAAATTGGTTGCGGGTGATGCCCCCAAAGGTCTTCACATAACTTGATGAAGGTCCAAACATAGCAGCGCTGCTGAGGTAAGTTACAAAGTAGTCGTTAAAACTTGACGACCAATTTGAGGAGGAATTCATCACCTGTCCCCAGTCGGTGGCATATTGCCGGATGTTAATTTGGTGCTGGGGGATTGCATTTTGCGTGATCACAGCGTATTTGGTTTCACCGCTCTCCACTAAGGTGACCGCTAATATGATGTGGGGAGAAACGTCGATATTTGGCCAAATCAGCTTAGGGAAATAGACCTGAAATGTCTCAGATACATCTCTGTTTGTAAGCGAACTCACCTTTGCATTGCCGTTAGCCATATCAATCAGACAGCCCCAATGGTTGGTGAGCGTAGTGGGCAAGAGCGTCTGCAAGGTTGCCGTAAAGTGTAATCCGGCAGGGGCGTTAATACCTATATTTATAGATGTGCCTCCGGCTGCGGATATGGCGGGTATCGGAACATGGCCGGGGGTAACAATCTCCCATTCGGTAGCCTCTTGAATGAGTGTGATATCGGTAAAGGTGGTTGGGTCTTTGTAAATCCTCAGCACCGCAATCTGTTCGCGTCCCGACATGTTTAAGCCCTTAGCCATAGCCCCCACCACGTTCAACAGCGGATTGGTCGCATGGTACAAACCGGAGAAATCGTCTGGCACAGGGTTGTTGTCCCTATCCAAAATCTGAAACTTGAGTCTGTCGTCGTAAGCGGAGTGGGGTTGTTGTATGATTTTAGCGCTCCACGGGTTAAAGAGAATGCCGTCACTACCGACTCCAGGGTCAACGGTAAATTGATTCACATTGCTCACGCCCGGAATACTTTTTAGACTGCCCGCACCGTCAAATATGATGGTGGTTTGATTGTCTGGCATTAACTTGACAGCGCCCGCATTGAGTTGCGAAAGACGCACCACAGACGCAAAGTTTTCCGGATCTTTATCAAGCGTTATCACAATAAAAGCATTGCGCGGCTTGGTCTCCTCATTTCTCGAATGGGTGTAGACGCGAAAACGGTCGCCGTCAATGGCATCTGTACTCCTGAGTATCGTTACTTTTGGATTGGGAAAAGGCATCGAGTTAAAGGAGAAACCCTCCATATAGAGCCGGGCTGTCCACGGCCCCGAAGCCTCAACGCGAATCAGTCCCGAAAAGATACCCGTATAGGGCTGAAAAGGAGGAATCGGAATGCCGCCATCGGGGAGGTGCACCCTAAGGTAGTCGTCCGCTACACCCGATTGTAAAATCGAGATGGAGGTCTCTAATCCCGCAAAAGAGAGCGCTACAACACCACGGCGCTCCGTCTCGTCAATACCCAATGCATCGGCGGTAATTACAAGTGTATTGCCATCTAATGTGGCGCGAATTTTATTGCCGTTAGGCGTGTAGGTTTGGCTGCGTATGGTGAGCGGCGCCGCATCACTAAGGGTGGTAAAGGTGTAGATAGAAAAGGTAGAGACGCTTGCATCGCGCCCAATATTGATTCTCTTGGTGGGAATCGACAAAATGCTGTAATCATCGCTTACAATCAATCCGTTGTCATCTAAATTCCAACTACCGACCGTATATTCGAGGCTGTTGCCCTGTCCAATATAGGCCAACTCTTCGGTGGGGGCGCCCACTCCCGTAACGTTGCGAATCGTCAGGCTATAGGCGTGGTTACGTTTGAGCAACTGCATATTCCCCTCCTGATGGACATTGGCGCGATAGTAAGTAACCTCTCCCGTGGCGCGCTCTCTGAGCCCAATAATGAGACAGGTGGTCAGCCGGTCATTTTTTTCAGGTGAGATTACTTGATTTTCAAAAACATAAAGTCCTCCTTTGATGTTATCCAAAATGGGACCATTGCCGTCTGCGCCATTCTGTCCTGTTTCATTGGTGCGGTTATCCACCCCGTAGTGTTCGCGGACACGCGCAAAGGTCAAAGACCAATCCGTTACCCCTTCGCCCCAAATCGAGGAGCTGGGGTATGAGTTCCAGATAGATGTCGAAACAAGGTCGTGGGTTGTCCTCACGTTGTTATAGACATCCAACCGCGCCTGATTGCGTGTAAGGAGGAGGTTGATTTGTGTGCGTCCGGCCACCTTTTCAAAGCGACCGTTCATCAACAGCCTGTCGGGAGAGACAGGAAGTCTTTCCTGGATGTATGCGTAGGATTCAAACATCACTTGACTCTCGGTCTTGCCGCCTAACTCCAACATCCACTCCTGTACTTCATCGTCTATGTAGATGTTGTCGGCAATATTGGCTATTGCCAGGATGTTGTATGGGTTATTCAAGTTGAGCGAGGTGCCGGTAATGTCGATTTCTGTCTCCACGTTCATCTTCATCGTGCCGTTGGGCATGGGCATCTCCACCTCTACATAATCAATAAAAACACCGTTGCGGCGGACGTCTGGTGTGAAAAAGAGCAGATAGAGGCTGCTAATGGTGTCCTCTCCCTCCTCAGAAGCTACTGTAGAACGGGTAAGCATGTCCGTAGCAATATTTTGCACATTCACAGACAGGCGCAACTTACCTGCCGGACTCTTCTCCAACGGTTGCTCTACACTGCATGTGGCTAAGAGCAGGGCAGAAATTGATACTAAAATAGACCTTTTCATCTTGTTCGTTTTTATCTTGTTATTTGGAAGGAACGCCTGCATTTGCGCCCCAATAGGCACTCCATGGAGCGGGTTGGGCAGCCGGATCACTTGCCTCGAGCAGCAAGTCGGTAAAGTGGCTGCCGTACTTCATGGCGTTGCCAATAAAGTACATCAAGTTGTCGAGAAAAGTGACACGATTGTTGGTCAACT
>WQYK01000041.1 GCA_009781275.1 Bacteroidales bacterium
CCGCCTCCACGCCCTCAAAAAGGCGCTCCACATCCTCCACAAAAAAGCGTTGGGAACAGCCCGCCGAAATAAGAATATGGCGCGGCGTGGCGTTCATGGCCATCACCTGCCCCAATGCACAGACAACAGCTTTATAACCTAAATGTTGCAAAGGCGTATAAGTCAAGTCAAAATGCACGCCCTCCAAAAAGAGCGCCTGCGCCGACACAGTAACGGGTTCTTGATAGAGCATGGCCACTCCATCAGCGCCGATGCCTTGCAGTGTAGCCGATTCTTTATAAGTAAGCGCGCCGGAGATGCGCTCGGTGAGTCCAAACTTGCCTATTTGGGAGATGGGGGTGCGGGTGGTGGTTTGCATGGTCTTTTGATTGTGGGGCAAAAGTACCAAAATTCATCTGATTGCCCAACACCCTGCCACCAAATACCGACCTACAGGTATTCTGCGCCGTCGTTGCTGCCGTATCCGCCTTGGCCGATGTTTGCGCCTTTTCCAAACCCGGGCGCTCCTAAGCCTCCCGTAGCCACGACCGTAGCGGTGGAGCTGATGAGTATCGAGTTTACTGCGCATGGAGTTAATGCGTTTGTGCCGCCGGAGCCTATGCCGGCTCCGCCGCCGTGAGCGCCGACGTAACCGCCCCCTGTCGCCGTAACCTTTGCGTTGCCCCCGATTGTGATGTTACCCGACTCGCCTCCTATACCGCCGCCGATACCTGCGCCTCCATAAGCGCCGTTGGCGATGATCGTACCACCTTTGATGTCAATCGTGCCGCCCGCTTCATAGCGACCTCCGCCGATGCCCGCGCCGTTATGGCCGCCGGTGGCGGTAAGGGTTCCCGTTCCGTTTATGGTAAGGACCACTCCTGACTGGGTCTCTATACCTGCAGAAAAACCTCCTGCAGTAAGGGTATTGGTTCCCGCAATGGTGAGGGTAAGGTTGGCATTGAGGAGTAGGAGCGGGCTATGGTCAAGGCTCAGCCCTGTAATGGTTGCACCGTTTAGCGTCATGCTTGCCGTAGCGCCATCCACAACAATACGCCGCTGGCTGATAGCAGGTAACTGGTTGCTCCGAACCACCGTCACAGTTGCGCCGTCAATAATCGCGTACACAGTGCCCGCGTATGTCCAGCCTAAGCCGCTTGCTGCCGGTGTGGGGTTAGCCATGTCAATGACGCCGCCTTTGAGAAACACGTAGCTTGTGCCCGCAACGTATTCTGTATATCCGATTTTGGTAAGCGAGGGCGCACCCTCATGAAGGCCTTTGGGGGTGCCGCTCACTACGATATAAGTGTCCCCAACAATTGTTCCCTCTATGGTGATCTCTGCACCTGTGTCTGCATAGACGCCGATACCGGTGATACCGGTTGCTGTGGCATTGGTGACGGTGGCAGCGCCGCCGTTGGCAGCATAGACGCCGTAATCGTTGCCGGAAATGTTCAATTCACCTCCGCCTGCAACAAGGGTAAGGCTGCCGTTATTCAGCGCAAGGCCGGCGCCCGGGCCACTGGTTACATTGAGCGTAAAACCGTCAAGGTCGAGGGTGATGTCTATTCCGTTGATAACAATGCCGTCGGTGTGGTCAATATCCTGCAACAGGAGTAATGTCTGGCCGGTTGTGATGTCGGCAAGGGCGTTGTTGAGCTGGGCGTATTGTTTGCCGGTCTCGACAATTTTGCAAATGGGAACCTTTGGTATACAGCAATCAAAATCATTGCAGCCGAAAAGCAGAAGTCCGGCTAATATCGTTGGGATTATGGCTTTTTTGAACATTTCTTTTCTGTTGTTAGGTATTTAATTTTTATGAGCACAAAAGTAATAAAAATTTTTACTTTAGAATAATTATCATCCAAATTGAACAAACTTTTAAAAAATCACGACTTTAGTCAAAAAGATAAAAAATTTTGTGTAACATTGTCGGATCATAAAAACATAAAAATCATGAAGACTCTTTTAACAGAATTATCGAATAACTGCAATCATTGTAAAGAGCCGGTTAGCGGTAATTATTGTTCAAATTGCGGACAACCGACAAAGTTAAAAAGAATAGACGGACGTTATATTGTTCATGAAATTGGTGACTTTTTTTTGGCCAATAGGGGGTTTTTGTATACCATAAAAAGAATGTTTATTAATCCCGGAGAGAGTGTCAGGCTTTTTATTACTGAAGATAGATACCGGTTTATCAAACCTGTTTCGTTTGTCATCATCACGTCATTGTTATATACGCTTATATGTCAATTTTTTCATATCGGTGCACAAGACTTCCAGTTTCAGCAGCATGAAGTGGAGCTTCCAACGGTGAACCTTTTAATTAATTGGATGACAGACTATCAAGGCTATACATCAATCATAACGGGATTTTTTATAGCGTTTTGGGTAAAGCTGTTTTTTAGAAAATCGGATTATAACATTTTTGAGATCTTTATCCTCTTTTGCTTTCTGTCGGGAGTAGCGTCGCTATACTCTTCAATAGTGATTATTATTCAGGGATATACACATTTGAAGTTATTACACATCTCGATTTTACCCATTATGATTTATTACGCATGGGCTACCGCGCAATTTTTTGACAAGAAAAAAGCAACCAACTACATCAAGGCATTTTTGTCATATATTTTTGGATATTTGGCATTTGGTATTTTAGTGGCTTTTATTGCGGTTTTTATTGACTTGATTATAAAATAGTGTTATCGTCCCAACGCGATGTAGAAAAGTACTACGCCGTAATGTATGAGCGTACCGGCAAGGACAAAAATGTGCCATATCGCGTGCATATATCTTATTTGCTTCATCGCATAGAATATAACTCCAAGCGAATATGCAACGCCGCCTGCTCCAATCCATAGCACCGCAGCCGTACCCATCGCTTTCCAAAGCGGGTAGACTGCAATCAGCACAATCCAGCCCATCGCCAAATAGGTCGCGTTTGAAAGACGTTGGAATCTGTTGACGAACAGGCTTTGGAAAACGATCCCTACAATTGCCAATCCCCACACCACGCCAAAGATGCTCCATGCCCATCCGGGGCTGTAATTTCTGATTCCGGCAAGACAAAAAGGGGTGTAACTTCCTGCTATCAGCAGGTAAATCGCAGCATGATCGAGAATGTTGAGAACTGCTTTTGTACGTGGCTTACCGATTGCGTGGTAGAGTGTCGAGCATAAATAAAGAGTGAACATGCAAGCGCCGTAGATGCTGACAGACACCACACTCCACACATCCTTGCGCAACGCGGCAAAGACCACCGCAACGCACAGACAAGCGATAGAAAGCGCTACGCCAACGCCATGCGTAATGGCATTGGCCACTTCTTCGTTTGAGGTTTGGTTGCGATTCATGATGGTTTTGTGTATTTGGGTGCAAAGATAGGTGATTTTTGGTAAAAGTTTATCACCCGTTTCAGGTTGAGGCGTTTTTGAAATCGACGATGGACGAAACGTGGGATGGTTTGGAGTTAAAAGAGAGGGTTTACAAAGTAACTATCAATCTGGGAAAATATTTACCGGCTGATTATGCCTCTGCGATTGGCATTATTGATCAAGTGGTGATGAACTATGGCTCCTGGTTGGAGGGGATCTGGTGTTTTCGTTTTCGATTTCTACAAAGGAGGCGACATCCCGGAGTTCATTCGGTTACGCTTATTGTCAATGGTGTGGAGCGGGTGAAGTTAGATTTTAAATTGGACATCAAAACAGTTTTTGTAACTTTGCCGCCCCATGAGCGAACAAGATAAAATATTACAAAATATCACCACGTCTGATTATCTGCACGGTTTTGAAACGGAGTTAGAACAGGAGTTTATCCCCAAAGGATTGAATGAGTCGACGATACGCACCATATCCGCCCTCAAGGAGGAGCCGGAGTGGTTGCTCGATTTTAGGCTTAAAGCGTTGCAAAAGTGGCAGACGATGACCATGCCCGACTGGGCGCATTTGAATATCCCGCCAATTGATTATCAGGAAATCATCTATTTTGCGGCGCCAAAGAAATCTGACGCTCAAATTGAAGCTACCTTTGAAAAGTTGGGGATTCCATTGCACGAAAGAAACGTCATGAGCGGCGTGGCGGTGGACGCCGTGTTTGACAGCGTGTCGGTAAAAACCACCTATAAAGAGTCGTTGGCAGAAAAAGGGATTATCTTTTGTTCCTTTAGCGAAGCAGTGCGCGACTATCCCGATTTGGTACGCAAATATTTGGCGTCGGTGGTGCCGGTGGGCGACAACTACTTTGCCGCCCTTAACAGCGCCGTATTCAGCGACGGGTCGTTCTGCTACATCCCCAAAGGGGTGCGTTGCCCGATGGAGTTGTCGAGCTACTTTAGGATTAACGCCAAAGGAACAGGGCAGTTTGAACGCACCTTGATTGTTGCCGACGAGGGTAGTTATGTAAGCTACTTAGAGGGCTGTACAGCTCCACAGCGGGATGAAAATCAGTTGCATGCAGCCGTTGTAGAGATTGTGGTGATGCAAGACGCAGAGGTCAAGTACTCCACTGTACAGAACTGGTACCCGGGAGATGCTCAAGGCAGGGGAGGGATCTATAACTTTGTGACTAAGCGGGGAATCTGCAAGGGGGTCAACAGCCGGTTGTTTTGGACACAGGTAGAGACAGGCTCTGCCATTACTTGGAAATACCCAAGCACGATCCTTAAGGGCGACAATAGCCTCTCGGAGTTCTACTCAGTGGCGGTGACCAATCACTATCAGCAAGCCGACACCGGTACCAAGATGATTCATATAGGCAAGAATACACGCAGCCGTATTGTGAGCAAGGGGATCTCTGCGGGACGGTCGCAAAACAGCTACCGAGGCTTGGTGAAGGTGTTGTCCGGCGCAGCGCACGCCCGAAATTACTCTCAATGCGACAGTCTGTTGTTGGGAGATTTGTGCGGCGCACACACCTTCCCTTATATTGAGAGCGAAAACGAAACTGCTCAGATCGAGCACGAAGCCACCACCTCCAAAATCGGCGAAGACCAGCTCTTTTACTGCCGGCAGCGAGGACTTAGTACCGACGATGCTGTAGGTCTGATTGTAAACGGCTATGCACGGGAAGTGCTCAATCAATTGCCGATGGAGTTTGCCGTCGAAGCGCAAAAATTATTACAAATCACATTAGAAGGGAGTGTAGGATAATGAATTTAAGCGTTATAGAATTGCTTGCCGCTGCGTCGGGACTTGTCTGCGTTTTTCTCGCATCAAGGGCAAAGGTCTTGAACTTTTGGGCGGGGTATATTTATACGGCGTTGTTATTTGTGATGTTTATGGACAAGCATCTCTATTCAAGCATGCTTCTACAACCGGTGTCGTTGATTATCAATATTTTTGGTCATTATAGATGGACTCATCCCAAAGCTGGAGAAGAAAACAAAAAGAAAGAGCTTATAGTTACGTTGTTAAGCAATAAGAAGAGGTTTTTGCATGTATTGATGATTGTTTTGGGTGCGGCTGTATGGGGATTTATATTGACCCAACTTCCCAAAACCTTTAATCCGGCAAGACTGCCCTATTTTGATGCATTTATTACCATGACCATCTTGACGGCACTCTATCTGTCTGCACAAAAAAAGTTGGAGTGCTGGGCTGCATGGTTTACCGTGAATGTAACCAACTCAATATTGTACTTATTAGCGGGTTTGGTATTTATGCCGATTGTCAGCGGCTGTTATCTAATTTTGGCCATTATGGGCTTTATTACGTGGAAAAGAAAATATAAAGAAGATTTAGACAAGAAAAATTATGTTGGAAATTAAAGATTTACACGCATCCATAGACGACAAGGAGATTCTACGTGGAATCAACCTCATAGTGAACGAGGGGGAAGTGCACGCCATTATGGGACCCAACGGCTCGGGAAAAAGTACCCTCTCTGCCGTTATTGCGGGTAGGGAACAATTTAGGGTGACCAAAGGCAACGTCACCTTTATGGGACACGACCTTTTATCGCTTCAGCCCGAAGAGCGCGCACGTTTGGGCGTGTTTCTCGGATTTCAATACCCCATAGAGATTCCCGGCGTCTCCAACGTCAACTTTATGAAAGCGGCCATCAACGAGCAGCGTAAAGCGCGTAACCTGCCGCCCCTCTCCGCCGCCGCGTTCCTAAAATTGATGCGCGAAAAAATGGCGATTGTGGAGATGGATCCTTCGTTTTCGAGCCGCGGCGTCAATGTGGGCTTCTCCGGCGGCGAGAAAAAGCGGAACGAAATTTTTCAGATGGCGATGTTAGAGCCTAAGTTGGCGATTTTAGACGAGACCGACAGCGGATTGGACGTTGATGCACTTAGGGTTGTAGCCGGCGGAGTCAACAAGCTAAAACGACCCGACAACGCAACCATTGTGATTACCCATTACCAGCGACTGCTCGACTACATTGTGCCCGAAGTGGTGCATGTATTGTACAAAGGACAGATTATTAAGAGTGCCGGACCCGACCTGGCGCAAGAGGTGGAGCAACGCGGTTACGACTGGCTGATAAACCAATAAACAGATGAAAAAGTCGTACTCCTACATCCCCCAAATCAAGCACAAATTTATGTGCCGAGTGCCCTTAGAGGGGATTCGCCAATCGCTTATGGTGGATGGCGTTTTGCAGGAACAGACGGGAGCGCTAAAGCAAAATCATTTGGCTGGTGCGCAATGGATTATTCCGGCACATACCATTGAAACGGCGCCCATACAATTGATTTGCGTACGCACTCCGGAGCACAAAGAGGCGTTGCAGCTTGCCAATGAGTGGGCGATTGGGGATGGCGCAGAAGCCAAACTGTTGATTTGCGACCACACCCTCTCTTTTGATCCCTTTACCACCACGCAGCAGACGCTTGTACGTGTAGGAAAGGGCGCACGTTTTGAGTTGATTGTGATGCAGAACGAACACAATGAGTCAATACATCATTCTGATTTTAAGATTCAATTGGAAAGAGACAGCTTTTTTCGATGCACCTTTGTAAGCCTGCACGGCGGCAGGTTGGAGAACCGCATGGAGGTACATTTGGACGCACCGGGCACAAGTTGTGAGGCCAATGGCATTTTTCTTGCTGACGGCGACCAGCGCATTGAGTTTCACATTGAGGCGCAGCACAACGCTCCGCAGTGCACCAGCAGTCAGTTGTTCAAGGGCATTTTGGACGATCGGGCTAAGGCTGTATTTGAGGGGATGATTCGGGTCGCGCCCAACGCCCAAAAAACGCAGGCCTTTCAAGCCAACCACAACCTCCTGCTGACGCACGAGAGTAAAATCGTTACCCGTCCCAGACTTGAGATCTATGCCGACGACGTGAAGTGCTCCCACGGCGCCACCGTGGGTCGCTTAGACGAGCAGGCGCTCTTTTACCTCCGCTCCCGTGGCATTGACCTCAAAGAGGCGCGCATCATGCAACAACTTGCTTTTTTACACGACGTCCTGGCTCAAATCACGATTGAACCCTTGCGCGACCGCCTTTTGGATTTGGTGGAACGTCGCTTGCGTGGCGCTTTTAGCCAATGTGGAGATTGTTCGATGCATTGTTGTTAGCTTATCATGGTACAAGTATATAATTACAAGAATTTTAAATTGTTTATATCCTTTTGATAAAAAAGACAAAAAAGCGACTTCAGGGTCGCTTTTTGGTTGTACCTTGCGTCTCAATTGCCGTTAGTCACAGCCTATTGACGAGCAGTTTGCCGCATCGCTAACAACTTGACCTTAAAGCCTATATATGAATTCTGAGCAGAAAGAAAAGAAAATTTACTCTTTTGAGGAGGCCTTATCAGCCTCCAAGGAGTATTTTAAAGGAGACCACCTGGCGGCGTCAGTATGGATAAACAAATACGCCATGAAAGACTCCTTTGGCAACTTGTATGAGCTAACGCCGGATGATCTGCACCGTCGCGTTGCTTTGGAGTTTTTACGCATAGAAAAGAAGTATCCCAACCCCATGGAGGAAGAGGATATCTTTAAATTACTCAAAGACTTTAAGTATGTTGTGCCGCAGGGTGGTCCTATGGCGGGAATCGGAAACGACCATCAGATTGCATCGCTTTCCAACTGCTTTGTAATCGGACACAAGAATCCGGCTGATTCTTATGGAGGTATTATGCAGATTGACCAGGAGCAGGTACAGTTGATGAAGCGGCGGGGCGGCGTTGGGCACGACCTTTCACACATCCGTCCGGGAGGGAGTCCGGTGCTTAACAGCGCCCTCACCTCTACCGGCGTCGTGCCCTTTATGGAGCGTTACTCCAACTCTACACGCGAGGTGGCGCAAGATGGACGGCGTGGCGCATTGATGCTTTCGATTTCGATTAAGCATCCAGATGCAGAGCATTTTATTGATGCAAAGATGGAGCAGGGAAAGGTAACGGGCGCCAATGTGTCGGTAAAGATTGACGATGAATTTATGAGGGCTGTGATTCAGAAAAAGCCCTATATTCAACAATACCCTATTGATTCTGATCTGCCTAAGATTAGAAAGGAGGTAGATGCTGTAAAGCTATGGGAAAAGATTGTTCACAATGCATGGAAGTCGGCGGAGCCTGGCGTACTTTTTTGGGATACCATTCTTAGAGAGTCGGTAGCAGATTGTTACGCAGACTTGGGCTATAGAACGGTCAGTACCAATCCTTGCGGAGAGATTCCGCTTTGCCCTTACGATTCATGCCGGTTAATGGCCATAAATTTGTATAGCTATGTAAAACATCCTTTTACAAAAGAGGCTTGTTTTGATTTTGCTCTATTTAAAAAGCATGTGGGAATGGCCATGAGGCTGATGGACGATCTGATCGACCTTGAGATGGAGAAGATCGATGCCATTATAGCCAAAATTATTGCCGACCCCGAAGAGGCGGACGTAAAGGAGACTGAGTTGAATCTGTGGAAGAAGATTGCGCAAAAGTCTTTGGGCGGGAGACGTACGGGTCTGGGAATTACGGCAGAAGGCGATATGTTGGCTGCTTTGGGACTGCGGTATGGCTCGCAAGAGGCGCTGGAGTTTGCCGTAGAGGTGCAAAAAAACCTTGCTATTGAGGCATATCGCGCATCAACGGTGATGGCAAAAGAGCGTGGAGCGTTTCCCATTTTTGATGCAAAGCGTGAGGAAAATAACCCCATGATCGGGCGCATCCGCAAAGAAGATTCCGATCTTTACAATGAGATGGCTCGTTTTGGCAGAAGAAATGTATCGATGCTTACCATTGCGCCCACCGGAACCACCAGCTTAATGACCCAAACCACATCGGGGATTGAACCGGTATTCCTGCCGGTATATAAACGTCGCAGAAAGGTGAATCCCAATGATATAACTGCAAAGATCGCTTTTAAGGATGAAGTGGGTGATGCATGGGAAGAGTATAACGTTTTCCATCATAAATTTTTAACATGGTGTGAGATAAATGGATATTCAACGGCTTCGGTGGAACAAATGAATGATGAACAAATGTCGGAGTTGGTGGCTAAATCACCCTACCACAAAGCAACTTCATATGATATTGACTGGGTAGCAAAGGTGGCCATGCAGGGGCAGATACAAAAGTGGGTTGACCATTCAATCAGTGTTACGGTGAACTTGCCCAAGGATGTTGACGAAGCGCTGGTGGCCAAAGTATACCAGGTGGCGTGGGAGTCCGGATGCAAGGGTGTTACTGTGTACAGAGAGGGATCGCGAAAAGGAGTCATAGAGAAGCGAACAGAAGATGAACCCGGCACTTTCCCGCGTGTGCGTCCTCAGGTTCTGGATTGCGAGGTGATTCGATTCAAGAATAAGAATGAACAATGGATTGCTTTGGTTGGTTTGTACAACGGAAAACCTTACGAGATCTTTACCGGCTTGGTGGACGAAGAAACACTTCCGATTCCCAAAGCAGTAAGTATGGGGTGCATTCTAAAGGTTAAAGAGGAAGGACGCTCCCGTTACGACTTTAGGTACATAGACAGGTTTGGCTATCCCAATACCATCGGTGGAATCTCCCACATGTTTAACAAAGAGTTTTGGAACTATGCCAAGCTCATTTCGGGAGTGTTGCGTATTGGCATGCCCATAGAAGACGTGGTACATCTGGTATCGGGACTTGATTTGGACAGCGAGGCGATCAATACGTGGAAGAACGGTGTGGAGAGGGCATTGAGGCGTTATATTCCAGATGGTACGGTAGGGAAAAAGGGCCAAACGTGCCAAAAGTGCGGCTCTCAGGAGTTGACCTATCAAGAGGGGTGCCTTTGTTGTAAATTTTGCGGTTACTCAAAATGCGGATAATAGAATAGATGATTACATATCCTCATACAAAGATTAATCTTGGTCTTCAGATTTTGGAAAGACGTAACGACGGATTTCACAACATCGAGACCTTGATCTATCCTGTTGATCTGTGTGATATTTTAGAAGTGAAACCATCACAACAGCCGCAGCTCTTTCTTTATGGTTTACCCGTAGAGGGAGCGCTGCAGGATAATCTTTGCATGAAAGCTTACAGCATGTTGCAAGTTGACTACGATTTGCCACCGATACAGTTGCACTTGTACAAACAGATTCCTGCAGGTGCGGGCTTGGGGGGCGGTTCATCAGACGGAGCGTACACATTAAGGTTGTTAAATGACTATTTCTCGCTTGGCATAATCGAGATAGAGTTAGAAAAGTATGCTGCCCGCCTTGGATCGGACTGCCCCGCCATGCTGTATAAACGTCCCCATTTAGCTACGGGC
>WQYK01000042.1 GCA_009781275.1 Bacteroidales bacterium
AAAGGTCAATGCAATAAACATCAATGCATATTTTGCCGAACGCATATTTTGCTGATAATGATCAACCGTTTCAATAAGATTGACGCCAAAAGAGGTGTCGCCCAAATGAACCATATTGTCATCCGACCACATGTCCGGAATTTCACGATTGAAACTTAAAATATTCCAGGAAGCGCTAAACTGCGCTTTATCAATAGTTGACTCCGGAGAGAACCTGCCGATAAACGAAGGAGACGGCCATTGTCCCTTAAGGGTTACAGCGGTATGTCGTCCAAGGGGAATAAAGCCCATAGCGCTACTCCCGTTTAGTTGCATCTTGCAATCAAAATGCATACTGTCTGTCAAGCTAATATCATCTACTATTTTTACAATCAGCGTTTTACCAGAAATGGTTGTTTCGAGTGTTTGATTTCCGATCTTAAATTCCGGATTTTGGGTTACGCCCTTTAGGTCGGTGATGCCTATGGCAATTTGGGCCTTGTTAAAATGAAGTTGACTATTGTCGATTTTGAGATCGGCAAGTCCTGTAAACGTTCCCTTAAAATGAATGTCGCTTTTGTAAAGAATCGCCTTATAAATACCATAATACCTCTCTTCCGGAGTGAGGGTGGCGTCTATTTTCAACTCTTTGGGGGTAATATAAAGCGTATGTTCTTCATAATAAATCTTTTGATCTTTGTCTAATTTGGCAGTTGTGTAAGGAACAAGCAACAGGGGAGCGCAGAGCGTTTGGGAGCGACTCCATTTGTCGTTGATTTTTTGAATGGTTTCGAAACTTCTCTCTTGCCTTTCCTTAATCAAGTTTTGAATCATTGCGCCAGGAATAAGCAAAATCAGAATCAAAATAGCAATCGTGATTCCCTTAAATGTAAGGGATTGCGTGAATTTTGTTTTGGGTGTTTCCATATGTTTTTAGAATAATCAGATTTTGTCACAATTATTGTGCCAATATTCTCATCATCCTGATTCTCTTGAAAGCAGTTTTAGCTACAAGATCAACACGGTGTAAATAATCAAGATGTCTCTTCTTCAATTTCACGAATCATGCGTAACATGTCGTCACGTAGTGGCTTGTAGCGTATCCACCATACAATAAGGCCAATGATAAGCGCTACGGTCATGGAGCTCCAGAAAAGGATTTGAGTTTGTACAAAGTCGGCAAAGGGGCCGTTGAGCGACAGTCCTGTGCCGACAAGCAATACCGCTATGAAAGCAAACCACAATTTACCCTGAAACGGCTTATACCGGTGTGCTGCTTTTTTGAGCATTTCAAGAGTGGGCTGTCCATAGTCAACAGATTTGTATTCAAAATAATAGATCCTAAATAAGATGGCAAATACAATCATACCCAACAGAAAGCATAAGCTGCCTGCAATTTCTGCAACGGGACTCTTTGTTGCAATATGCATAATGATGAGTACTAAATAGATAACAACGAAAGCCCAGTAAACAATCTGAAAGGTTTTGGTGATCCGCGCATAGCGCTCGTCTTCTCTTCTAATTCTATTGATAAGATTATTCGTTTCCATAATTTTTTCCCGATAATTTTCTTTTTAATTCAGTTTTAATTCGATGTATCTTAACCCTTACATTAGGTTCGGTAATGCCGATAATATCTGCCATCTGTTTGGTACTCAATTCTTCCAGCATTAATGAGATGAGTATTTTGTCTATGATTGACAGGGTATTAAGCTCACTTTGCAACGCATTGAGTTGTTTCTCTTTAAGTCGCTCCTCTTCCAAAGCATCGTCATCTAACAGGGAGCTTAGTCGTTGCGTATCTGTATACATCGATACTTTTAAGTGTCTACGTACTCTTCCGGTGTGAGTGATTGCGGTATTCACAGCGATCCGATAGATCCACGTTCCCATGGCCGATTCGCCTCTGAATCGCTCCAATCCCTTCCAGATATGAATCAATACCTCTTGAAAGATCTCTTGCTGATCATGCTGATTTGCACTGTAATAACTGCATACCCGCCTGATCCGTTCACTATTTTCAGTGACGATTTGATTAAACTGTTCCTCTTTTTCGTCTCTTTTCACTGTGATTGTTTTGTAATATTAGTCACAAGAGACAACGATTTGTTACATTTTGACTAATATTCGTCCTCATTAAAGAAGAAGTCTTCCTTACTCGGATAGTCGGGCCAAATATCTTCGATGCTGTCGTAGACCTCGCCATCGTCGTCAAGGTCTTCTAAGTTTTCAATCACTTCGAGCGGCGCTCCGGAGCGGGTGGCATAGTCGATCAACTCGTCTCTTGTTGCGGGCCAGGGGGCATCCTCTAATTTGGATGCAAGTTCTAACGTCCAGTACATAATGATGATTATTAATAGTTAGAAATGGGAGTGCGAAGATATAAAAAAAAACGACACCAATGGATCAAAAAGCAAAAAAAGTGAGAAAAAATTAAGATTTCTGCAAATCAATCAATCGACCTAAAACAAAGAGAAAGTCGGAGAGGCGATTAAGGTAGGTGACGGTTTGCGGAGGCGCTGCTTCTGTTCCCAGGGCAACCACCGAGCGTTCGGCGCGGCGACAGACAGTGCGGGCTACCTGGCAAAAAGCGGCGGCCAAAGGAGGGCCCGGAAGTATAAAGGACGATAGTGGCGGCAACTGCTCTTGTATGGCATCGATAGAGGTCTCTAACAGAGCAATTGACTCCTCTTTCAAAGGAGGTAACTTTTTGTGGGAGCCTTGGTTGGCCAAATGGGCAGAGAGAACCATCAACGTTTCCTGGATCTGCTGCAACAACCCGGACGTGGCCGTATCGGTTACATAAGCCCTTACAAGACCAATATGGGCAATGACTTCGTCCACATTTCCATACGCTTCTACACGGGGGTGGTTTTTAGGCACCCGACCGCCGCCTATTAAAGAGGTGGCGCCTGCATCTCCGTTTTTGGTATAAATTTTCACTATGAGGTACGAACTCTAATCGGATGGGTGTTGATTTGGTCGCTCTCAATCAGTCCATCCCTGAGCCTGACCACACGGTGGGCATGGAGGGCGATCTCCTCCTCATGGGTCACCACAATCACGGTGTTGCCGTTGGCGTGGATATCCTCAAACAGATTCATAATGTCGATCGAAGTTTTGGAGTCGAGGTTGCCGGTTGGCTCATCGGCTAAGATGATGGAGGGGTTGTTGACAAGGGCGCGTGCCAAAGCCACCCGCTGCTTTTGTCCTCCGGATAACTCGTTGGGTTTATGCTCCATACGATTGAGCAAGTCGACGCTGGAGAGGGCGGCGATAGCCATCTCCTCTCTTTTTGCACGTGGCGCTCCTGCATAGATCAGGGGGAGCGCTACGTTGTCTAAGGCGCTGTAACGTGGAAGCAGGTTAAAAGATTGAAAAACAAAACCAATCTCCTTATTTCTGATTTCTGCCAACTCGTTGTCTTCCATTTGGCTTACATCGGTACCATTAAGAATATAGGTGCCGTTAGTGGGCGAGTCAAGGCATCCCAAAAGGTTCATGAGCGTAGATTTACCCGAACCGGATGGCCCCATGATGGCCACATATTCGTTTTGATAAATGTCTAACGATACACCATTAAGGGCGCGTACCTCCTGCGAGCCCATCTGATATATTTTGCTGATATCGGTAATTTCGATGATTTTCTTTCCTTTGGCCATAAGATATTGAGACAATAGATGATGCTACAAAGATGCGATTTTTTTTTGATTTGATGAAATCAATGGCACGAAGATATCCGTCCAATCGATATCCGGACCGTTCTGTTGCGAGGCTATGAGCTTACACAGAGCGATTACGGCCATTTGACCCCTCTCCCCCAAATCCAATGTATGGTGGTTGACAAATAACTTGATGTGGTTGTGGACAACTGTCGGCTCCAATTCGCGTGCATGACTATATACATACTCCTGACTGTCCGATGGATGCGCTAAAGCGTGACCGATGCTGCGGTGCAAGATACGCGCCAATTTCTGTTGCTCAGTGTCGGGCAGTTTTCGGGAGACGGCAATACCCCCCAAAGGGACGGGCAAACCGGTATGCGATTCCCAACACACTCCCAAGTCGGCGATCAAATGCAACCCTTGTTGCTTATACACAAATCGGCCCTCGTGGATCAATACGCCCGCGTCAAATCTGTTTTGCAGAACCGCTCCGGCGATTTCAGAAAAGAGGAGCGGTTGGGTATTGACCGCTTGCGGATAGGCAAATTTCAGCAGAAAGTTAGCCGTGGTATGGTTGCCGGGAATGGCGATCCGGGTTTGGGAAGTCATGGATGGCAGCGGTTCACGCGCCACCAACAGCGGTCCGTTGCCAAAACCTAAGGCGCTGCCGCAAGGCAGCATCCGATAGCGGTGGGCGATTTGGGGCAAGAGTTGGTACGATATTTTGCAAAGATGCGGGTCGCTGTGCTTGGCCCTGTGGTTGAGCTGCTCCACATCCTCCAAATGTGCCTCAAATCGCATTCCTTCTGTATCAACGATGTGGTTAACCATTGCATGAAAACAAAAGGTGTCGTTGGGGCAGGGGGAGAAAAAGAGGGGCAGGGGCGTCATTGAGCGCTAAGAAAACTGAGGATCGTTTTCCTGAGTGTAGTGAGGGCCAACGGAATGTCCCATCTTTTCTTATCCCGTTCTCCCGCCATGTTAGAGACGGATCGTAGCGCTATGCAAGGAATCCTCTCGTTCATGCATACATAAAAAAAAGCGGCGCCCTCCATCGTCTCCACCTGGGCATGAGCATGTAGCGCTGCAAATCCGGTCTCAACAAGATGCTGTACCGTAACCCCTTCCACAGCGGGCAGAAAGGCGATTGCCGATTCTGTCTTGAGAGGGAGCGGGGCAGGGGTGAGCTTGCCCATTGAAAAAGGAAAAGTGTCGGCGTCAATCAAGCGGGTATCAAACAAACTTTGAAAACCCGACGCGGTTTGGATCCCGCAATCTCCAAAGTAGTCCGACGTCACCCTGACCACCGAGCCTATGGGCAAAGAGTCGTGAAAACTGCCGGCAATACCCACGTTGATGGCCAAATCGTAGGGCGCTTCTGAGGAATCCGACAACGCTTTAAGGGTGTGGTACGCAGTAGCGGTAGTGCCGATTCCGGTTACTAGATTTTTGACCCAAAGGTGGTTGCCTGCCTGATGGCGTATCGCCTCCCAAACTTCTTGGGCAGGTAATAGTTCAGGGGCGGTAGCGGCTGTGATGAGGATACGCATTATTTTATATATTTGCCGCTAAAATAAGACAATAAATGGGTTTTACAAAAAATGATCGTTACGACGAGGAGGCTTTGCAAAAGTTAGCTTTTCACTACAAAGAGATACTCAGTATTTTAGGGGAGGATGTTGAGCGAGAAGGGTTGTTAAAAACACCCATCAGGGTGGCGCGCTCCATGCAGTTTTTAACGCAGGGATACAACGACGATCCCGCAGCGATCCTCAATTCGGCGCGTTTTAAAGAGGAGTACAGGCAGATTGTACTTGTAAAAGACATCGAACTCAATTCGATGTGCGAACACCACATGCTTCCCTTTTACGGGAAGGTGCATGTAGCTTATATTCCAAATGGATACATCACGGGGCTAAGCAAAGTAGCGCGTGTTGTGGACGCCTTTGCACGTCGTTTGCAGGTTCAGGAGC
Source organism: Bacteroidales bacterium (assembly GCA_009781275.1). Taxonomy (GTDB): domain Bacteria; phylum Bacteroidota; class Bacteroidia; order Bacteroidales; family UBA932; genus WRBG01. The sequence continues at coordinate 5,618 of WQYK01000042.1, forward strand.
GCCTTACGGTGCAGATTCGAGACTGCATTCAGGAGACGCTCAATCCACTTGGCGTAGCCGTGGTGATCGAGGCGGAACACATGTGTATGCAAATCAGAGGTGTGCAAAAACAACACTCCATTACGGTGACCTCCGCCTTTACCGGCGCCTTCCTAAAAGACCCCAAAACCCGTGAGGAGTTTATGCATTTGATTAAGTAGCCAGGCTGCTGTTAAACAATCCCCATCTCTTTCACAATCTGCTCCATTAAGGCATACGCTTCTTGGTAATCGTTACGAATCCGACCGTCAAGGATGGCGTTTTTGATGCGCTCCTTGATCTGTCCCACTTCCTGACAGGGGCTTAGTCCATATTTTTGCATAATCAGATCGCCCGAAATGGGAGGCTGAAAGTTGCGGATGGCGTCTTTTTCTTCGACTTCTATCAGTTTTTTGCGCACTTTGATAAAGTTCTCCAAGTGGCGTTTGGCGGTCTGCTCATTTTTAGAGGTGATGTCGGCCTCACAGAGGAGCATGAGTGCATCTATATCGTCTCCGGCGTCAAAGAGGAGGCGGCGTACTGCGCTGTCGCTCACTTCGTCTTGCACCAACGAGATGGGACGCAGGTGAAGCAGCACCATTTTTTGGACAAACTTCATCTTCTCGTTCAGGGGCAACTTGAGGTGCTTAAAGAGGGCGGGAACCATTTTACTCCCCACAAAGTCGTGCCCGTGAAAACTCCATCCGATTTTTGGGTCCCAATGTTTAGTGGCCGGCTTGCCCATGTCGTGGAGCAGGGCGGCCCAGCGAAGCCAAAGGTCAACCGATTTTTGTGAGATGTTCTCCACCACCTGCAGGGTGTGGCTAAAGATCTCTTTATGACCCCGCCCCTCCATCGTCGCGACCCCCTTTAAGGCAGAGATCTGGGGCAGAATCAACGGGAGGAGTTCGCATTGGTCCAGCAATCGGAATCCGTAAGAGGGACGGGGACTCATCAGTATCTTATGCAGCTCATCAGAAATGCGTTCCATAGAGACAATCTCAAGACGGGGGGCGTTGCGTTGAATCGAAACAAGCGATTCGGGAACAATGGTAAATCCCAACTGAGCCGAAAAACGGACAGCGCGCACCATACGCAACGGATCGTCGCTATAAGTAGTATCGGGGTCGAGTGGTGTACGCAACAGACCATTTTGCAAATCTTTAACGCCGCCAAACGGGTCGATCAAACAGCCCCAATCCTCTTCTTGCAAGCTAAACGCAAGCGCGTTCACCGTAAAGTCGCGGCGCAACTGGTCGTCGACCAGCGTACCGTCTTCTACAATGGGCTTGCGGGAGTTGGCGCGGTAAGACTCCCTGCGGGCGCCCACAAACTCCACCTCCATGTCGTGGTGTCGGAGCATGGCGGTGCCAAATTGTTTAAAGGTATGAACCGGCGTATGAAGTAACACCGCCACCTTTTCGGCCAAATCGATACCGCTCCCTTCTACCACAATATCAATATCTTTACAGGGACGTTCCAGAAAAAAGTCGCGGACATAGCCGCCAATCACAAAGGCACGCACTCCCGATTGGCGGGCGGCTTGGGCTATAAGGGGAAATATGGGGTTAGAGAGGGGCATAAGTTTCTGTTGTGTTTTGAATCATTTGGTGGTAGGAAGGTATCTGTGTGAGCGCTTCAAATCGATTTTCCCAAAGATGGTAGCGGCAAAAAAAGCTATCGGTTCCGTTGGTGAGCAGCAGGTAGGGGACTTTGAGCAGTTTGTTGTACTTGATGATTTGTTCAAAAACGACGCGGTCAATCGGCACAGAGGGCGCCTTGCATTCGGCCAAGAGCAGGGGTTGCCCTTTCTTGTCAAAAATCAGGATGTCGGCGCGGTACGTTTTTCTGCCCGCTTTGAGTACGTATTCGCAACACATTAAATGATAGGGGGTTTCGCAAACGTCGTGCAAATAAGCGATTAAAGCCTGACGCACCTCCTCCTCCGGAGTGTCTGGAATTTCTTTTTTTCTTACTGGGTCAAACATTGTGCAAAAATAGAAAAAAATGATGTATCTTTGTTTCCCTTGATCTTGTTTTATGGCAAAAGTAAGCGCAAAAGAGAGTTATAGTCAATACAGTAGTATCCTTTTGGACTTGGAAGCAAAAAGGTATAAGCCTTTTTACCTGCTGATGGGAGAGGAGCCATACTACATAGACAAGTTGTGCCGTTATATGTCGGAACATATTTTAACTCCTGAGGAACAGGGATTTAATCAAGTGACGATCTACGGATCGGATGTGACGGCGCTGCAAATTATTGAGACTGCAAGGCGTTATCCCATGATGGCCCCAAGACAGGTGGTGATTGTGAGGGAGGGGCAGCAGGTAAAAGATATTGACAAATTGGAGGTGTACCTGCGTCAGGCGCCCGATACCACCGTGCTCGTGATCTGTTATCCCGGAAAAACGGTTGACAAGCGTACCGCCTTTTATAAAGCAGCGCTATCCAAAGGGGTGGTGTTGGAGTCGGCGGTTTTGCGTGAAGATGAAACGGCCGGTTGGATTACCCGTTATGCATCTGAAGTACAGGTAAAAATAACCCCGGACGCCGCTGCTATGCTGGCCGACTACTTAGGCACTGATCTCAATAAGGTGAGCATGGAGATGGATAAGTTGTTGGTGTTGCTTCCCGTAGACCAAAGGCAGATCACGGCGGATGTGGTGGAGCAAAATGTGGGAATCAGCAAGGAGTATACCCCCTTTGCATTGTGTAAAGCAGTATCTTTTAGAGATTTGCCAAAAGCAATGCGCATCACTCACTACTTTGGGAACAACCCCAAAAGTTATCCGTGGGTGAAGGTCTTGCCAACGCTTTTTTCTCAATTTGTGCGCATCCTCAAGTACCATGCCGTATGCAGGGAGTCTTCATCACGACAGGAGATTGCCTCTAAATTGGGGATGCAGCCCTACTTTTTAAACGAAGTGGAAACGGCGGCACGTCACTTCTCTTTAAAACAAACCGTTCAGGCTATTTGGACGATTCGCGCCTACGACGCCCGCTATAAAAGCAACGAGAGGGGCGAATCGGACGATGGCGCACTACTTCAAGAGATCATCTATAAAATACTTAAATAACCCCAAAATAGATAAACAAAAGAACGATCATGAAAAAAACCAAACTGTTTACGCTCCTGTTACCGGCACTTATGCTCTACGGTCCGGTTGCAGATGCACAGTGGAGCTCCAACATGCAACAAGACCAGCGCATCCTCTCCACCTTCTTTGCACAGGCGGGGGCAGAGAACGGAACCACAATGGGTGAGTTGATCATAAAGTCCGCCCTCTTTTTTCTCAATACCCCCTATGTAGGCCACACTCTGGAGGTCGGCGGCAAAGAGGAGCAACTGATTATTAACCTACGGGAGTTGGACTGCACCACGTTTATGGAAACATGCGTAGCCTTAAGCCGCGTCCAGCAGATGCAAACGCCCTTTTTTGATGCATATTGCAAACAATTACAACGACTCAGATACAGAAACGGTACCGTAAACGGCTATATTTCCCGACTCCACTATACATCCGACTGGATCGCAGATAATTCGGCAAAAGGGGTGATTGAAGATATCACCGGAAAGATCGGGGGAGAGCCCATTAAGATGCAACTCTCCTTTATGTCTTCTCGCCCCGACTCCTACGTGCACCTTAAAGGCCAACCGGAAAGAACTGCCCGGATCAGACAAATAGAAGAACTGATCAGCAAAAAAGGGAAGTACCACTACATCCCCAAAGAGAAGATCCCATCCCTGCAGGGCGAGATCAAAAGCGGCGACCTCATCTGCTTCACCACCTCAATCGAAGGATTAGACATTTCGCACGTAGGGATCGCCTACTGGCGCGGGGATGAGCTTACCTTCATCCACGCATCATCCACAGCGAGAAAAGTGGTCATAGACCCAAAATCGATCTACGAATATTGCAAAAGCATCTCCTCCAACACCGGAATCATGGTGCTGCGATGCAGAGATACTACCTGAGCGTTAGGTATTGATTCGGCTTTATCTTGCAATGTTTATCATATCAACAAGCTGTAAAAAATATGCCGTACTCCAAATTTCCATTTCTGACGGATTTTTTAAAAAAGGGTTTACATCGTTCTTAACCATTTCAATATTAGTTTTTTCTATCCTTTCTTTCAGCATTTCTTTGAAAATTCCGAGAGTAAAATCCTGTTCGCTCAAACCACTGATTTGTGTCGTGCGTTTTTGTAAATGATTGAAATTCAATGCAACATTATTTCGCACATACCATTCAAAATCATACCAGTCACGCCCCTTCACACGAGTTTTCCAATTTCTAAAAAGCAAAGCGTGCATTTTTCCTGCATACAAGTCGGACAAAGTATAACATCGTGCCATAAATGAAAACGGCAAGAGTAATAATTTGTATTCGGTGGAAAAACCCGCAGGTGGCTGTGTATCAACTTCTATTTTAATTTTGATTTGCTTTTCAGTTGAAAATGAAAGGTTGTAAACTTCGGTATTGTCTTTTAAAAACGCTGATTCTATATTTGATTGTGTTTTTTTTTCTTTTTTGGAAATCGTAATATCTCGTCCAATTGCTTGAAATTCAGATACTATTGCATTAAAATAATTTTCGAGAGGGAAGTTTTCATCTGCTTGTAGCAGCGAAAAATCCATATCTTCAGAAAATCGTTGCATACCATAAAAAATCCGCAGACAAGTGCCACCGTAAAATGCAGCCTTGTCAAAAAAACCGCCGCGATACAATCCAGATAACGTTATTTGCTGCATTATTTCGTGCAGGGCGTTTGCTCTGTCCTCATTCGTATGAATTTCATAACGAGAGAACATACTTTCAAAAATAGTGTTGGGCATAACTTATTCTATGTTTATTTCTATCATAAAAATATTTTCAATAAATTTAATAATTCCCCTTTCTTCTTCCCTGTTTCACAACATCGTTTAAT
>WQYK01000043.1 GCA_009781275.1 Bacteroidales bacterium
TACCTCCAGTTCTCACGCGACATCATCAACCGCTTCTCATTGGTGGCGCTGTTGCAACGCGAGTTGAACGAAAGGTGTAAGGTATAGGCATGCCTTCGCAATCTCCTCTAGTGTATTTTCCCAATACCAAATACATCAGTTGAAGCGTTTTCAAATAAGCCGCTTTCAAAAAAGAGATTGGTCATTTCTAGTGCATCACCTTTTGAGTGATTGGTACAGGCTAGCAAATACCAACCATATAGAAACTTATCAGAGCCTATCAACTCCACAAGATTCTCTTTGGCAAGTTTCATTAAAAGATCCATATCTTTAAGAGACTTCAGTTTTACATAAAACAAATTGGTGATGCCAAACTCGTCTATGCCCTCAAATCTTTCCAAAAATTGATAATACGGCGCCCAATAAAGTGTATGTGATAAAGCAAGTTTTACTGTTTCATACTCCCCCTCAATAGTTGCAGACTTGAAATCAGAAAATTTATTTACCCCGGAGCCTATTACATTAATGGAATACAAATTAATGCCTTGCACATCCGTCAGGTTTTTTAGTTTTATGTCAACTTTTGACAATTGTTCGGTGATCTTACCTACTTCCGAAGTGTGGAACATCACGTAGAACTTTCCATCGTTTTTTCGGACAGGTATTTTTTGTCCATCGAGTAAATAATACGATACGTCGTTAAAGTTTATTGACCGTGTTGTGCTCGTTTCATCTTCTGGTTGATTTTCAGATTTATTGCATCCAACAAGTATTGCCATTGACAAGAAAGAGAAAAATAATAGTTTTTTAGTCATCATTTGTGCTTTTAGAGGGTAAGATGCAAAATACCCCCCAAATGTTGCATTAGACGTGAAAAATTTATGAACAATTGGGCGGAAAGGCTTTTTAATTATGGCGGTGGATGAATATATAATGGGTAAAAGGATGAAAAGGTATTAGTTCTTTTTGATAAATTCAATAGCCTTCTCCAAAAGTTCATCGCGTCCTTCTCGAATGCCGTTAATGGTGGGCTTCACTTCTATATCAGGTACAATACCTATTCGTTGGGTTTCACGACCGTCCGGATAGTAGACGCCTAAACCGCTAAAAAGCATTCCTAAACCGCCCGGCAGCATAATGCGCACTACATCACCATTAGCGCCTGCTGTATGGCTGCCAATAATAGTGGTATTGTCCCCGGCCCGGAATGCCATAGTTACGGTTTCTCCGGAGCTTTGAACTTCTTCATTGACAAGTACAACTAATTTGCCTTTAAAGGTATCGACTTCTTCATCTTTTTCAATGTCATAAGTATGTGAGAAAAAAGCAAATTCTCCCGGATTGTTAATATTGCCTAAGGTAAATTTCATAAATGGCCTTGTTTCTGAGACAAGGTAGGGGTAAAGTGGAATGAAAATTCCAGGTTTGGCGCCATATCGTAAATCGATAATGATGCCTTTGCAGGTGAAGAATAATTGTTTTATTTGTTCAATATCAAGCTTTTCGAGATATGCAGGATTAATATAGCCAATATTTCCCTCTGTTTGGGGATAAACCTCGATGGCCTCGGGATCACCATAGTTGGAAAATCCCCTACTAGGCATGGGCAACCGGACTACTTGATCCAATGCAAGATTCATATGTTTTGAAGCGCCCAAGGATGAGATAAAGTCAATTGATATTGTCTTCTCCGTAGAGCGCAGCAGGTCATGCCGTAATACTCTCATTCTTGTTGCTTCATTTGAAGCGTTGTAAAATACCTTGATGCTATCGACAATCGACTCTATCTTCTTACCGTTTATATGCGTGATGATATCGCCTCTTTGTATTCCATAAGGGTCTTTTTGTAAGCCAAAAGGACCTCTTTGTGGCGAATGTATTGCTACCACCCATTGGTTTTCAATAAATCTAACGCCCAAGGAGGAAAGCCAGTTTCCCCTTAAAGAGTTAATGCGATCCAATCCTAATATGTAAGCTCCGTGCGTGTCGTTTATTTCAACGTGTAGTTGAAGTACAGCCAATTGATATTCTAATGCCGTTTTTGCACCTGCAAATTTGGGTATGTACTCTTTGAGCACATCATTCCATTCCTTATTTGTCAAATATTTATACGGGAAAAAATATTGAACCATGTTCCAATATCTGTAGAGCGACAGTAATTGCAATCCTGAGTCAAAAGATGGCATATTGGAATATGGTTTTTCATTTGTAAATTCTATGAAACTAAATGGTTGGCTGACGTAATATTGTTCTCCCTGATGCCTGTTTCTATAGACTTCCCTAATTTTCTCTTTCAAAACTGCACTCATGCCAAATTGCTCAACCCATGACAGGTCGGGTTTAAGAACAGCGTCGGGAGGAGTCTCCTTGCACGTTGTACATTCAGGAATCTCTCCGTATTTCTCTATCCATTGGAGAAGAAGTTCATCCCGCTCTGCAGTCCCGTCAACTTTCAAATATTGCGGCAATATCTCAAACAATTCATGATCCCAATCCCAATTCCCTTTTCCCACTGCCGGGTGGTGATACTTTTAAAACCCCCACAACTTTCCCATCAATTCCAAGTTGGCGATCAAATCTTTGTTCTCTTTTGAATCGATATCCCCCGAAAAAGATATGTAGACATTTGATATTGAATGGCAATCAGATTGAGAATCGTTATGTTTTACCTGATTACAACTAAATGCAAATGAAATGGTGATAAAAAAGACCAGAAAACGTTTTACTCTCATAGCTTACAACAGCGACACGCTCCGTTTGATAAACTTGCTCAACGCTTCGCCCTGAAGCAGGTTATTGGCCAACAGCGCCAAATCGGTGACTTGTCCAACCAATGGGCATGTCCCGGCAAACTCCTCCATCACTTTGCGTCGGCGGTTGTCTAACTCTAAAATGGTATCTTGTAATTGCTCTTCCTGCTCTTTTTGCTCCTGAGGGATTTCATCCGCTTTTTTCTTCTCATTCTCTTTGTGCAATTGGTCTAAAGCCGATTGAGGTGCGATACGTTCTTGGGCAATGGCGTTAAGCTGTTCCAGACAATCTGTCTCTTTTTGCTCCAATATCTGTTTGACCAATGGATGATTGCAATTGACCACCAAAGAGAACGATTCGGGCAGGCTGCCGTAGAAGTTCATTCCGCCGCCCATGGCAGACATCTCGCGGTAACGGCGCATAAACTCGGAACGGGTGATCAGTACGGGCTGGTCGTCGGGACGGAGGTTTTCAAAGGTGACGTAGTATTGTCCCTCTTTGGGAACAACCGCCTCAAAAGCCATACGCAACTCTTGCTGCTCGGCGTCGCTCAAAGAGGGTTTTTCTAATTCATCTCTGACAATCAGTTTGGTTGCTACGTCTGCGTCTACGCGGGTAAAGCGGGTATCTTTCCATTTGGATTCGAGATGGTTTACAAAGTGAGCAGTTAGGGGCGTGTCTAAAATCAGGACGCTGTATCCCATATTCTTTGCACTTTCGATGGCAGCGTATTGCTCTTGCACATTGTTTGTGTAGAGGTAGATCAACTGTTTCTCTTTGTTGGTCTGCTCGGGCTCAACCGCTTTTTTATACTCTTCAAAGCTAAAGTAGCCACCATCCGTGTCTTTAAAGAGGTAAAACTTCTCTGCCCGCTCGTAGAACTTCTCGTCGCTCAGCATGCCGTATTCAATAAAGAGTTTGAGGTTGTCCCACTTCTCTTCTAAGTTCTTGCGCTCATTTTTAAAGAGCTCTTCCAAACGGTCGGCCACTTTTTTTGTGATGTGTGACGATATCTTCTTCACGTTGGAGTCGCTCTGCAGGTAGCTCCGCGATACGTTGAGCGGAATATCGGGGGAGTCGATCACACCGTGGAGCAGCGTCAAAAAGTCAGGTACAATGTGCTCGACGGAGTCGGTTACAAAGACTTGGTTGCAGTAGAGCTGGATTTTGTTTCGAGAGATGTCGAGTCGTTCTTTAATCTTTGGAAAATAGAGGATTCCTGTAAGGTTAAAGGGGTAATCTACATTGAGGTGGATGTGAAAGAGGGGCTCTTCCTGCATGGGGTAGAGGGCTCTATAAAAGTGGAGGTAATCCTCCTCTTTGAGCTCTGACGGCTTACGTGCCCAAAGGGGTTGTGTATCGTTAATCGCCTTATCTTCAAACAAAATCTCTACGGGTAAGAAACGGCAATATTTGAGGAGCAACTCCCTGATTTTAGAAGGCTCTGCAAAGGGTTTAGACTCATCGTCCAAATAAACAATGATTTGAGTGCCGCGCTCCTCTTTGTCGGTCGGTTCCATGGTGTATTCGGGATCGCCCTCACAACTCCACTTTACTGCCGGCGCCTCTTTGCGGTACGATTTGGTGATGATCTCCACCTTTGAAGCCACCATAAATGAGGAGTAAAATCCCAATCCAAAATGGCCTATAATGTTGTTGATTTGATCTTTATATTTTTCTAAAAACTCTCCTGCGCTGGAGAAGGCGATCTGATTGATGTACTTTTCGACCTCCTCTTGGGTCATCCCGATTCCGTTGTCGCTGACGGTGATGGTGCCGGCCAGGGTGTCCGATGTAATGCGAACGGTCGGATTCCCCATCTCCTCTGCAAGCTCTCCACTTGCTGCCAATGCTTTTAGTTTTTGGGTGGCGTCCACGGCGTTAGCCACCAACTCCCTTAAAAAGATTTCGTGGTCGGAATAGAGAAATTTTTTGATAATGGGAAAGATGTTGCTGGTGGTCACCCCAATGGCGCCACTGACTTTTTGGGTGTTGTTTTGCTCAGACATAGATAGATTGTTTTTGAACATTTACAGGTTCAAATCGTGTACCAAAATAAAAAATGCGACAAAAAGTCAGTCGTTCTACCCGACTATGTAACTCTTTAGGGCCATATTGGCAATGAGGAGCAGCATAAAAAAGATTACAACGCCTATAATCAGTAGTTTACTGCTTGTTTTCATTGGTTTTGATAAAGTTTTCATATTGATGTTTCACTATTTACAACTGTTTATGCTGACGAAGAGATTGTCTGTAATAGGGGATGATTTCATCTATGCCCATATCGAGCAGCAATAAATTCTTAAAAAATTGAGGCAGCTCATGCTCCATAAAGATCGCTTTGCGATAGGTCTTGATTTTTTGGGGCGCATCTTCCGATATATAGTAGCCGATTCCCCGTTTATTATAGATGATTCCCTGGTTCTGGAGAAATTCATAAGTCCTCATCACCGTATTGGGATTGACCTCTAATTGAACGCCCAACTCCCTGATCGACAGGATGCGCTCTCCGGGCTTCCACTTGCCCGTCAGAATGTTTTCGCAGATATAGTCGCCGATTTGCAAATATATTGCCTGGGTTTCCTTAAATTCCATGTTACACTTGTTTCTCTTTAAATTTGAAATAGGCTACAAACCAAAAGAAGGCAGTCACAAATGCAATGGATATGTATTTGATGCCTGTTAGAAGGCTCGACGACTCAATGGCCTGAAAAAGATCAATTGAATTGATGACGATCGCCCCATTTTGCATAGGATCGATATCTCCCCAAAGAAATTTTATTACAATAAGCTGGATAACCCCAACTGCAAGAAAAAACGATGTGAACAAGATGAGTGTTTTGGTGGTGGGGTGTTTTTTAAAGAACAATGAACCGGCAAAGAAAGTTGCCTGACAGATGAGGTATTGAGGAATCATTTTTTTTAGGTATGCCGCAGGGATGATTGAAGAGACGTCGATTACGGGATAATTTAAAAATGAGGGCACCACAGGCGCTATCAGATTGCCGAAAAGCGTACCTCCGTAGTAGAGCAACAAGCAGACTACGGGATAGAAAAGGAGGGTGAGGACTCCGTTGAGTAAAAATTTCTCCAACCTGCTGGCGGGAATGTGCAAAAAATGCATGCCGCTTGCGGGCTGGTGGATTTCATGAAAAATTCTGGCAGTAAAGCGCATCCCTCCCAAAATAAGGATAAGGGTAAAGAGCGAAGAGGTCGAGGCGTCGGATGGATTGCCACCGCCAAGGCGTGGCAAAAAAGCAAATGCGATGAAATATGCTGCGATGATAATCAGATCCCTGCGCCCTCTCTCTGCAAGGTAACGGATCGCAAGTTGTTTTATTCGGTAAAAGCTAAAAAAATGGTTCATACGGGTTATTTTTTAAAGAGTTCTTTAAATTTATCTTTGTTGGCAAACAGGGCGTTAAACAAAATTTCAATATCAAGCTTACTCTCTGCCTGTTGATGATTTTCTAATACAGCGGCAACTCCCTTTATGCTCTCCTCTGTGTAGAGCGCATCCACAGGCGCCTCTCCCACATCGTACCATTTAAACAAAAGCCGTTTGGTGATCTCTTCAACTCCATGGCTCATCACAATGTCGTGTTCATCCAAAATCGTAATGTAGTCTATCAGGCTGTGGAGGTCGCGCACCTGATGGGTGGAGATGATGATGCAGCGCTCTTCTGTAAATGCATTGGCCACAATACGGCGAAACTGGCTCTTGGCGGGAATATCCAATCCGTTGGTGGGTTCATCCATGATCAGCAGGCGGGTGTTGGCGGCAAGGCTAAAGGCGATTTGTACCTTTTTCTTTTGTCCGTGTGAGAGGGTGTGGATCTTTTGCGTTTTGGAGGCGATTTCAAACTCTTGCAAAATGGAGTCAAATTGTGTGTAGTCAAAGTGAGGGTAAAAGGGAGCATACACCTTTACATAGCTTTGAATAGAGAGCGCAGGCAAGAAAAGATCTTCGGGTAAAAAGTAGATATCCTGCAACATCATGGGATCGCGTTTGGCGGGCGTAAAGCCAAAGGTGGAGACGTTGCCGTTGTAAGGAAAAAGGGTGCCTGAAATGAGCTTAAGGAGTGTGGTTTTGCCCGCCCCGTTCTTGCCCAGCAGACCATGGATGTGTCCTGCTCCAAGTTGGAGCGTGAGGTCTTGAAATATTTCGTTTTGGGTTCTGTATCCAAACGAGAGATGCTGAATGTCAATCATATTATTATATTTTTATTGAGTGCATGAGCTTAATAGTACACTGCAAATGTAAGGATGTTTTTCAAATGTACAAATTTTTTTATAGAAATTTTTATTATCTTTGTTAAATGAAAAAGAAACGCGCTATCCCACACACATATGTAATTATTTTTGTCATTATATTGACATGTGCGTTGTTAACTTGGATCGTGCCCGGCGGAGCGTATGTAGATGGTCAATTTGGATACGTGGACTCGCAGCCGCAAAGTTGGCAAATTTTTCAGGCGCTCTATAAAGGCTTTGTCAGGCAATCAGGAATCATCGCCTTTATTTTGATGATTGGCGGCGCGTTTTGGGTGATCAACTCAAGCAGGGCGATTGATGTGGGCATTCTCTCATTTCTAAAGCGCCTCAAGGGCCTGGAGCGTGTAGGGTGGGTTAAAAAATTGGGCGTAGGAAACATCGTAATTGTGATGGTGATGCTTATGTTTAGCCTTTTTGGCGCCGTCTTTGGCATGAGTGAAGAGACCATCGCTTTTACCATCATCTTAGTACCCTTAGCCATATCCATGGGATACGATTCGATCACCGGTGTTTGTATGGTCTATTTAGCAGCCCACGTGGGCTTTGCCGGAGCGATTTTGAATCCCTTTACCATTGGAATTGCACAAGGCATTGCAGAATTACCCCTTTTTTCCGGTATTGAGTATCGGATTTTTTGTTGGGTGGTGGTCAATGTGGTGGCCATTAGTTTTGTGCTGTGGCACGCAAACAAGGTGAAAAAACGTCCCCAATCGTCTGTAATGTATGAAGAGGACGCCTACTGGAGAACACGAAACGAGGAGCAGGGTTCAGAAGTGAGCTACCACAAACCGCGCTCTTCATGGGTCAGTTATGCGTTGACGGTTGGCGCTTTAATCATCTTCTCAATATACTACCCCCATACCACCATTACCATTGGAAATGGCACGACACAGATTCCGTGGCTCATTCCCTTCCTGAGCCTCACCTTTGCAGTTGTGGCTCTATGGGGCATACGCAAATCGGTGCACTTTTATGTATTAACTGTGCTGGGATATACCATCCTCTTTTTAATCGTCGGGGTATTGGGCTACGACTGGTATCTGGGAGAGATCTCCGCGCTCTTCCTTGCCATGGGGCTGATCAGCGGTATAGCGATTGGAGACAGCGGTAATCTATTGAGTCAAAAATTTATAGATGGAGCCAAAGACCTTCTTTCTGCTGCTTTGGTAGTGGGCTTGGCCGGGGGGATTATTGTGATTTTAGAAGATGGGAAAGTGGTAGATACGATTCTGTTTAAGATGGCTCAAGCCATGGACGGAGCCGGAAAAGTGGCGTCTGTGAGTGTCATGTACCTGATACAAACATGTATCAATCTCTTTATAGCTTCCGGTAGCGCCAAAGCCGCCCTCACCATGCCCATTATGGCTCCCTTTTCCGATTTGATTGGCGTGTCGCGACAGGCCGCGGTAATGGCTTTTCAATTTGGCGACGGCTTTACCACCATGTTTGCCCCCACCTCCGGCGTATTGATTGGGGTGTTAGGTATTGCTCGAATTCCTTATGGTAAGTGGTTTAAATGGATATGGAAATTTATCCTTGTGTTGACCCTCCTTGGCCTATTGCTGCTTATTCCCACAGTCACCATGCAACTTAATGGATTTTAATACCAATGTCCCACTGTTATAAACCAGACCAACTTAACTAAAAATAACCTAATAAAAATGATTGTATGAGAAAAAGACTAATTATCTTTATCCTGCTTGCTTGGGGCGGGCTCGGAGTGCTCCGGGCGCAAACCGTGGTAACGGGAGTAGTGACCGAAGAGGGGAGCGGGGCGCCCGTCCCCTTTGCTTCGGTAATGGTGAAAGGGACTACTGTGGGGGTCAATGCAGACGTGGACGGGAAATACTCCATCCGTGTTCCTGCAGGGGCTTCCACGCTTCAATTCTCTTTGATCGGCATGCTGACGCACGAGGAGCTTATCAACGGGCGCGCTGTTGTAGATGTTGTTTTGCAGCCTGATCAAAGGTTGCTGGATCAGGTGGTGGTGATCGGGTATGGATCGGAAAAGAAACGAAACGTATCGGGCGCCGTCTCCAACATCCGCAGCGATGAGCTTGCCAAAGCCAACGTAGAGAACTTTCAAAAGGCGTTGCAGGGAAAAGCGGCCGGCGTGCACATCACCTCAGCCTCCGGAACGCCCGGCGGCGCTGTAAACATCCTGATTCGCGGACGCGGCAGCTTGAACGCCGGAACGGCTCCGCTCTATATTATTGACGGCGTACAAGTGACTACGGGACAGCAGGGGAGCGGCATTTTGACCAACACCGACGCCCTTGCCGGCTTGAGCATGGAAGACATTGAGAGCATCGACATCTTAAAGGATGGCGCCTCTGCTTCAATATATGGCGCTCAGGCGGCCAACGGCGTGATCTTTATCACCACCAAAAAGGGAGCTGCCGGTAAAACAAGGTTCTCCTTTAAGTCCTCTATGGGATATCAGGCAGTGTCGCATCAGGTTCCCACCCTCACGGGCCCTCAATTTGCAGAGCTGACCCTGTTGTCGTATAAAAACCTCTACGGAGAGACCGGCACTCCATATCTGAGAAAGCTAGAAGACTATCAGGGTCGCGGCTGGGGCAACGACGGTTTTTCCAATGCACCTACCTACGATTGGTTCAGGGCGGTATTTGGCTCCGGTTTTAATCAAGACTATCAGTTGAATATGTCGGGCGGAAGCGATAAAACCACCTTCTTTGCGTCGATCGGATATACCGACGACAACGGATCGATGAAGTTTACCTGGTTCAAGCGCATATCGGCACGTCTAAATATGACGCATCAGATCAACAAGTGGTTGGAGTTTTCTACCTACAATAATTTCAGCAATGTGAGGCAACGCCAAACCACAGGAATTGCAGCAGCCAACGCCTCCCGCTCCGCCATGTTGATTCAACCCACCAACCGAATCTATGATGAGAATGGAAATTACATCGAAAACTTAGAAGACGGATACTACGAACACAACATTCTTCAGGTACTCGACCTAAATAAATATATGGGCACCACCAACAAATGGACAAGCGGCAACGACCTTACTTTTAAACTTTTTCCGGGACTTACCTTTAAATCGAGCTTTGGTATTGACTACCTGGAGATGCGCGAGCACCAGTTCCTCGATCCCCGCACCCGTCAGGGCAAGTCGCTCAACGGACAGGTAGAGGAGAGCAACAACCGCTCCACCCGCATGCAAACCGATCAGGTGTTGAACTACCAGAACGTCTTTGGAACGGATCATCGTGTAAACGCCATGGTGGGGGTCTCCTACGTGGAGGCCATCTACCACGGAAGCGGCGGGGTGGGGACAGGCGTCTCAAGCCCCGACATGCAGTTGTTGAGCTCTACGGCGATTCCCGTATCGGTATACGAATCGTTTACGGGATGGAAGACCGCGAGCCTCTTTGGCCGTTTGGGATATACCTATGAAGACAAATACATCTTGTCGGCAACGATTCGCCGAGACGGCTCCTCCCGCTTTGGGGTCAACA
>WQYK01000044.1 GCA_009781275.1 Bacteroidales bacterium
CGGGGTTTTTGTATATAAAATAGGATATTTTCTCGGGATTTTACTTCTATGGAAAAAACTTCTTGTGTGGCGCGATGCCCGCTCCTCCTCTCCGGAGGTTCACAGCGCTCTGCTGCGTGGAATAAACGAGTCAGGCGCAGATGTGTACGATATTGGACTCAGCACCACTCCTCAGGTATACTTTGCCACCGCCAAACATGGCTTTGAGGCGTCGGTACAAATCACCGCATCGCACAATCCGCGGGAGTACAACGGCCTCAAGATTTCTCGTGCACAAGCGATGCCCGTGGGTTACGACAGTGGCCTTAACTTATTGGAAGCATGGATTGGCGCAAGTTATCCGGCTGCCGAGCGTTCCATTGTGCCGGCTGCGCAGCGCGGACAGGTGATCCCCTTCTCTGTTCGGGACGAGTACATCGCTTTTCTCAGGGGCTATCTTGGCGACTATTCTAGTTTGAAAATCGGCATGGATCTCTCCAACGGCATGGCCGCTCTCTTTATGAGGGAGCTGTTGGGCGACGCACCCCTCTACATTTTTGAAGAGTTAGACGGCACTTTTCCCAACCATGAACCCAATCCGCTGGTTCCGGAAAACCTAAAAGCGTTACAAGCATTGGTGGTGAACAACAAGTGCGACATTGGCGTCATCTTTGACGGAGATGCCGACAGGGTGATGTTTGTAGACGAGCTGGGACGGTTTATCTCACCCGACCTGATGATTGCCGTGCTGGGACACTACTTTTTAGAAGAAAAAGGCTTGCGTGGCCCTGTATTGCAGGACATCCGAACCTCAAAGGCGGTGGGTGAATATTTAGAGAAGATGGGCGCCCAAATGCACACCTGGCGGGTAGGGCGCGCCTTTGCCGCCCCCAAACTAAAGGAGATAGACGCCATCTATGGCGGAGAGCTCGCCGGGCACTACTATTTTAAAGACTTTTTCTACTCCGACAGCGGCATCATGGCCGCCCTCATCATCCTAAACGTGGTGAGCAAAATGAAAACGCAAGGGATCTCCGTATCCCAATTGATTGGCGGAATAGCCCGTTACCAGAATTCGGGAGAGATAAATTACAAGATTGATAAAAAACAGGAGGCGATGGACGCCGTTCGAGACCACTTCACCGCCAAAGAAAAACCTGTTGCCTCTTATGATTTTGACGGCTACCGATTAGAATTTGCCGACTGGTGGTTTAACATCCGCCCCTCAAACACAGAACCTTACCTGCGCTTTATTGCCGAAGCAACCAGCGCGGAATTGTTAAAAGAAAAGCTCAAAACAGTAAACAAATTGATCCAGCAACTCAAGTAAACCCACACATCAATGGATGCATCAACCCCTGTCACAGGAAACACTACCAGTAGGTGGCTCGCCTTAGATGTGCTGCGCGGCCTCTCTATATTTGGCATGGTTTTTTCTGCCATCATTCCACATAAGGTATTGCCTGCGTGGATGTATCATGTTCAAAATCCTCCTCCCGACCACGTCCTTAACATGACCATCCCCGGCATTTCATGGGTCGATTGGGTCTTTCCCATCTTTATCTTTTGCATGGGTGTGGCGATTCCGTTGGCGGGTGGTAAAAAGGCAGAAAACAGAGGCCAATTCTTCTCCCACCTCTTTACCCGATTCCTGCTGCTCTGGGCATTCTCCTACTTAGTCACACTTCTTGGTTCACCCAAATTGAGCGGAAAGTTAGATTTATCACTTTTTGGCGTTCAGGTACAGGGCTACGACGTTCAGGCGTTCATTTTGCTGGGATTCTTTGCCATGTTTGCCTGTTACTGTCGACTAAAACCGTCTTTAAAAACCATTTGGATTCGCGTGGCCGGCGTCAGCGTCATCTTGGGATTGATTGCCTTGTTCCACTGGGGTTATGACATGCCCCTAAGCCTGCATCGGAGAAGCATCATCATCCTGCTCCTCGCCTTTCTCTACCTATTTGGCTCCCTGATTTGGTATGTAACCCGCAATGCTCCATGGGGCAGGCTGTTATTTTTCCTGGGAATCGTAGGCATATCGTTCCTCTCCAAAGAGACGGGATTCGACAGTTGGCTCTATGCTCAAACATCATTGAGATGGGTTTTTAACATGGAGCAGATATACTTTTTGATCCTCCTTCTGCCCGCCACCTGGGTGGGGGATTGCATGAGCGGACGCTTAGGTTGGAGAGGTCGAAAATGCAGCATGACAGAGAGCCCCCCTGTGGGACACCTCTTTTACATCCTTCTTGGCCTGCTCACTATTTTCCTATGCTTTGGTCTCTACCTTAGATGGTTTGAGTGGATCATGGTGGTGGTATCACTTGTCGTTTTATCGCTCTGCCTGCTCATTGCCCGCAACAGCTCAAAGAACCTCTTCCCGCTCATGGCCATGGCTGCAGGGCTACTCATTATTGGCCTGCTCATGGACCCTTACGAAGACGGGATCAAAAAAGTACCCGCCACCTTCTCCTACTGCTTTACCATGGGCGGCATCTCCATCATTTTGCTGCTCTTTTTCCACTACCTCTGCAAATTGGTCCCCGGCTCCTTTTTTGTTCGCACCTTCTCCGGCGCCGGCGCCAACCCACTTATGAGTTATGTAGCCTTTGGCTCCTTTGTCATGCCGCTGCTCAAACTCACTTTTCTGATTGGGCTGTATCAAGCGGCCTATCCTACCGGAGAACCGTGGATAGGGGTGTTGCGCGCATTCCTGATCGTCCTGGCAACCATGTATTTGGTGTCGGTAATGAGCAAAAAGGGGATTTATTGGCGGGCGTGACACCCATCAAATTTCCACCAATCCGTCAGGCAGAGACATGGTAATGTGCCTGTTTTTTAGATCGATACCTTTAATTAGCGCTTCCTGAAAAGGTACTAGAAAAGTTTTGTCGCCATTTGTACATTTAATGTCGAGGCAGGGATTCAATCGCCAATCCATAAAGGCCTCCACATGACCAAGCGCGCCATGTTGCACATCAGAGACGGTAAATCCAACGAGCAGAGCGGGGTCTTCAAATCTCTGTAGTGTTCTTTTTTTATTCTCATGTTTTTTAGAGGCTGATTGATAAAGCGTCTTCCCAATCAGCTCCAGCGCTTGAGCCTCGCGGTAGATGTGGTCAAAGAGGATGTGTGCACGGTCGTTGCCGCGGGGTTCAAAGGTGGCGATAAAAAACGGAACCGGTATTCCGTCCATCAGGGCAAATACCGGTTCGGTTTCTTTAAAAAATTTTCTTGCGTCCGTGCGAAACTTCACAACCAGAGTCCCGTTGTTCCCAAACAGCTTTAGCGTATCTGCAACAGGTAGCAATGTGGATGTCTCTACCATAAAGATGTAGTGCTGAGGCTTATTCCGTAGCTTCTGTGGCGGGAGCTTCGTCTGCAGTGGGAGCTTCTTCTGTGGTTTGAGGCTCTGCGTTTTCGGCTTCTTCGGCCTCCTCGGCTGCAGCAGCTTCTGCTTTTGCTTTGGCGGCCTTGATGGCTGCGTCGCTCCGTTTCTTGGCCAAAGCAGCGGCTTTTTCTTCGTTTACTTTGGCCTCGGCCTGCAAGAGGGCTTTGTTTTTGTTGCGGTTGTCCTGCTCTAAAGAGCTCTTTTTACCGGCCACTTTTTGTGCTTTTTCCTGCAACCACGCTTCCCACTTGGCGTTGGCGGCCTCCTCGGTCAAGGCGCCTTTCTTGACTCCATCCATCAAATGTTTCTTGAGCAATACTCCTTTATAGGAGAGGATGCGGCGACAAGTGTCGGTGGGTTGGGCGCCGTTACTGAGCCATTGAAGCGCTTTATCTACGTCTAATTCAATGGTGGCGGGGTTGGTGTTGGGGTTGTAAAGACCGATTTGTTCAATAAAACGACCATCTCTGGGGGCGCGACTGTCGGCGACTACAACGTGATAAAAAGCGTAATTTTTTTTCCCATGACGGGCAAGGCGGATTTTAACTGCCATAACATTTTAAATTTAAAGTTAATGTATAAACTTCCTGATCATCTCGTGAAAAGGCGTGCAAAGGTAAATAAAAAAGATGAAACGAGCAAAACTGACAAAGGGGTCACGCACTCTCTGCGCGACCCCCTTGCACTGCTTAACCTAAAACCTAATTGAAAAAACTATTCGATTATAGTAATAGCAAAAGGCGTGCCACAAACGTCATTTCCCAAAAAAAATTTTTTTTTTTGGAAATCTCAATGATTATTTCATATCTTTGTGCTATCAAAATAATATCATAATAATGAGCAAAATTCTTTTTTCCGAACGACAAACTTTCCGACAACAACCTTGGATATGGATCTTTATGGCAGTAAGCACATGTGCCACAGTGATACCAATTGCGATGTCTACAAATATAGATGATAACAACGACGTCACAGCCATTATTATTTTATTGGCGACATTAGTCACCTTATCCGCCTTTTTTATGGTGGTGCGTTTTGAGACGGTGGTTACAAAAGAGGGCATAAGCATAA
Organism: Bacteroidales bacterium; assembly: GCA_009781275.1. GTDB lineage: Bacteria > Bacteroidota > Bacteroidia > Bacteroidales > UBA932 > WRBG01. The sequence goes on from WQYK01000044.1 coordinate 4,442, forward strand.
AGTTCTTTCCTTTCCACCTCTCTTTTCGTCATTATCTATGGAGAGACATCTCTAATGCTTTTATCATCAAAAACCTTAATAAGGAGAAGAGGAGCTGGGGGTTAAGTATAGTGCACGGAGCAGTCAATACAACCTATTTGGAAACAAAGGATTGATATTGGAGCTGACCAATGGACGCAAACTGATCATAGGTACCCAAAAGGCAGAAGAGTTAGAGGCTGCCCTCTATAAAATCGGAAAACTAAATAGAAAATAACATCTTAAAAAAACAATTATGGAAAAGAAAGAAAAATTTATTTCAGGAATAAACGGATTTGGCATGTTGGCCCTTCTGTTTGTTCTATTTGTCGGAGGAATTTTAACCCCTATTTTGCTGGAAAACGCTTTATTTCAAGGCGCACAAGCCTGGTGGCTATTGATCATTGCCTCATGCTTGTCTTTACTCATGGTGATTGGTTTCTCGATCATTAGACCAAATGAGGCGTTGGTTGTTGTCTTTTTTGGAAAGTACAAAGGAACCTGCAACGAGAATGGTTTTTACTGGTTTAATCCTTTTACCGGTCGTTATCGGATCTCTGTGCGTGCGCGTAATGTAACCGACGATCCCATTAAGGTAAACGACAAGATGGGAAATCCGATTATGATTGGGGCGGTATTGGTATGGAAGGTGGAGGACACCTATAAAGCCTCATTTGATGTGGACAACTACGTCATGTTTGTTGATGTGCAAAGTGAGGCTGCTATTCGGAGCTTAGCCGGAGCGTATCCTTACGACAACTTAGAAGATGAGCATGCAGAAATCACCCTGCGCGGCGGAGGAGAAGAGGTAAACGACATGCTCGAGGCAGCCTTGACGGAGCGTTTGGCTATTGCCGGGATCAAGGTGATAGAGGCGCGCATTAGTTACTTGGCATACGCGCCGGAGATTGCCGGAGCCATGCTCCAAAGGCAACAGGCCACAGCCATTGTAGCCGCCCGTTATAAGATTGTAGAAGGAGCGGTGAGCATGGTAGAGTTGGCGCTCAAACAGTTGTCAGAGAAAAAAGTGATCGATTTGGACGATGAAAAGAAAGCCGCCATGGCAAGCAACCTAATGGTGGTGCTCACGTCGGACCGCTCGGCTTCTCCTGTAATCAACACAGGCACGCTCTACGGTTAGTATGGCAACGCCTAAGAAATCATTTATCATCAGAATTGATGCGAAAACATTGGCGGCCATAGAAAAATGGGCCGCCGATGATTTTCGCAGCGCCAATGGACAAATAGAGTGGATATTGTCAGAGGCGCTCAAAAAGGCCAATCGGAATCCGCTTTGCCACACAGAAGAAGAAAAACCTAACGAATAACCATATGAATATCAAACCCAACTACCCCATAGCGTGGGTGCGCGAACAGTTCCCCGCTTTAAAACGGACCTATCTTGACAAGCCTGTAGTCTATTTTGACGGACCTGGCGGGTCGCAGTTCATAATCGGAGCGATTCAAGCGGTGAGCGACTATATGATGCGGGGCGCCGCCAATCTTGGCGGGTGTTTTCCCACAAGCCGTGAAACCGAGGCGATGATCGCCAGGACAAGGGAAGACATTGTTACACTGTTTAACGCCCATGACAGCGCGGTGGCCTTTGGCCCAAATGCAACCACATTGATGTTCCATACCAGCAGGGCGCTTGCCCGTCAATGGAATCAAGGGGATGAAATCATATTAACCGAGTTGGAGCATCACTCAAATCTAGATTCATGGCGTACTGCGGCGGAGGATAAAGGCGTAATTGTAAAATACATACCGCTTAACACAAACACGCTCACGCTTGAACTCGAAGCGTTGCCTCAACTGATCACGCCTAAAACCCGATTGGTCGCCGTGGGCATGGCGTCAAACTGCATCGGGACAATAACCAATGTGAAAGCCGTCTCTGCGTATGCAAAAGAGGTGGGCGCCGTTGTGGCTGTGGACGCCGTTCACGCCATACCCCATTTGTATGTGGATATGCAAGACGTTGGTATCGACATGCTGTTCTCGTCGGCATACAAATTCTTTGCCGCCCATGTGGGCATGGCGGTGATCCGCAAAGAGCTGTTTGAGAGCTTAAAGATTTACAAGGTGGTTCCGGCATCCGACATCATTCCGGATCGTTTGGAAATCGGCACCCAAAACCATGAAGGCATCCCTGCAGTTTCTGAAGCCATCAGGTTTATTGCCCAATTAGGATCCGGAGACACGCTAAAAGAACAGATTATCAGTGGATACAAGGCCATCGAGGAGTACGAAAACGAATTAGCTGAGACGATTCGCACGGAGATGAGGAAAATAAAGGGCATCACGTTGTATCAGGCAGGCGACAACGTGCCAAAGACGCCCACTATTGCTTTTCGCGCAGAAGGTTTTACACCTCGTGAGTTTTGTGAGCGGATGTGTGAGGAGCACAGCGTTTTTATCGCCGCAGGAAATTTCTATGCCAAGACCCTTGCAGATAAGTTAGGTATCAGTGAGCGAGGCTCATTTATACGTGCAGGCATGGCGCCCTACAACACGCAAGAGGAGGTGCAGCGCTTTTTGGACGGTGTGCGCAGTTTGATGGGTAGTTAACTACTGCAACGGAGCCACTACCTCAATCAACTCCGGAAGATCCATGCCGATCTGCTTGAGGAATTCAACCTTGGGCACACCGTTGTTGTTCCAACCGCGACGTTTGTAAACGGCGTCAAGCAGTTTTTCGTAGCGGTCTTCGCGATAGCTTCTCAATGCGGTGCGCTTTTCATCGAGCGTCATGGTGGTTGGGTCAAGCTTTAAGATTTCTACCAACTGCTTGTCGTAACGCTCCTGGCGGCTCAGGTACTCTTCTGCGGTAACTGGGCCGGCGGCGCGATAGGGCTGGGCGTCGTGTTCACGGGTGCCAAAACCTAATCTGATGTTAAAGATTTTTTGGAAGTTATACACTCTCTCCGATTGACGAATCATCTCCTCTTTGTCAAACTCGCGTCCGGTGACGGCCTTAAAGATGGCAACATAGTTGTCTACGTGTTCGGGCACTTTGTTGGGTTCTGCATGTTTGGCGTTGTCTGCAGGCTCTACGTCGTTCCAGCACAGTTTGCAAAAGCCGGCCAGTCCAAACCATGTACGGAACATGGGGAAGTAGTGGAGCGCTTCTGCTTTATCTTCAAAGGTGGGAATCATATTGTTTACCATGTCCATGAAAATCAGCCATGCCTCATCGTGTTGGGGCCCTTTGTTGGTGATGGCGTATCCGCCCTGTTGGGCTAACGACTCTTTAGGTACATACATCGAATACTCCAATCCTTTGTTTTCCATGGCAATGTCATGCAAGAAAGCGGCGTCGCCCCAGCCTTGTTCAGCAAAGTGCTTCTTGAGGCGGTGGACGCCCAGTCCGGCCAATGCGCCAAATCCTTCGCCGCGCGCCATCTGGTGCATCGCCTCTAACGACGCGTCTGCATTTCCCCAGCTAAAGTCTAATCCGCCGGTACGCTCGGCATTGAGGATGCCCTCTTGCCAGCATTCCATTAAAAACGCGGCAATATTACCCCATGTGATGGTGCAAATACCGTAGGTGTCGCAGTAGAAGTTTTGCTCGATAATGGCCAGAGGATCAAATACAGCCATGTTTGAGCCCAAAGAGACCGCGTTTTCATATTCCGGCCCATCCACAATCACTTTGTCCCCTTTGTAGGGGCCGGTGCGGAGCTCAAAGTCGTCCACACCCTTGGCGCACGACATGTTACATCCAATCCAGCAACCATCGGGAACGCCTTGGGTAAAGTGCTTTTTCCACTCCTCCATATCGATTTTATAGCAATCTTTGTGGTCTCCGTATTTAAAGTTCATCACAGGAAGGATGTCGTACTTTTCCAGTACGCCCATCAAGTGCGCCGTTCCCACTTTTCTCATTTGGCATTGGATATCGTCCAGATCCCTCATCTCTGCATTAAAGCGTTTTCCGCGCTCCTGAATCGCCGGTAAATCAACCGGATTGTTGAGGTTCCCCGTCACTTTGGGAATCTTGGCCACAATGGCGCGGATGTTTTTTTGGCGCATCAGGGTGCCAATACCGCCGCGTCCTGCTTGCTTAAGCCTGATTTTCTTACGCCTTACATCGTAGAAAGTAAAGTTTAACATGCCGATTAGTGAGTGCTCGGCCGCTTTGCCGGACGACACTACCGATACGTTGAGTTTGTCTTTCTCGTCATTGGCAAACATTTCGTGCAACTCCTCGCCCAAGAGGTGGGAGTCGTAACTGAGCCCCTCAGGGCAGGCAAAAATCTCCACCACATGGTCAACGCCATTAATATAAACAACCACGTCTTCTTTAGCGATTCCCTGTATCTCAAGAGCATCAAAACCGGCAAATTTGAGGTGGGGGCCAAAGTGCCCACCCACATTGCTGTCAATGATGCGGTCGGTTTGGGGGGAGATGGACGTTACGATGCACTTTCCCGTTCCCGAGTATTGGGTAATGCCGCAGCAGGGACCGCCTGAGATGACGATCTCGTTTTCGGGATCGTTCCACTTGGTGGTTGGCTTGACTGCGTCCCAAAGAAGACGTAGGTCATACCCTTTGCCCCCGATGAATATCTCTTTCATCTGTGCAGGTACCGGTTTTACTTTAAAGGATGGGTCTCCTACGTTTACGTAGAGGGTTTGGTCGGTATAACCTTTGTCAAGCGCTTTCCAAGTATAAGGAAAAGAGGCTATCAAACGTCGATTTACTTTCATAATAGAAAAATGATTATTTTTGGGATAAATTATTAAGTGGCAAAGATAGAAAAAATGTTCACAGCGCAAAACATAAAAGCACGTTTATCGGGTAAAAGCGTGGGCATTGCCGGAGTCGGCGGTTTAGGCTCCAATTGTGCTGCTGCGTTGGTACGTGCGGGTGTTGGTAAGATCACGCTTGTTGATTTTGATGTGGTATCCGAATCAAACCTCAACCGTCAGTTCTATTTTGAGGACCAGATAGGGATGAAAAAGGTGGAGGCCCTTTATGACAACCTAAAAAGGATTCGGCCTTACGCGGCGCTCACCATCCATCACGTGCGGGTAACTCCCCAAAATATGCATCTCCTGTTTGCGGATTGCGATGTGGTGGTAGAGGCGTTTGATGTTGCAGAAGAGAAGGCGTGGTTTATTGAGGAGATGGTCTGCCAAATGCCCGATATCCCCTTGGTAGCGGCTTCCGGCATGGGCGGCTACGGTCAATTGGATACGTTGCGCGTGGTGCGTCAGGGCAATCTGATTGTGTGTGGGGATGGCGCTACAGAGGTATCGGAAGAGTCCCCCCCCTTGGCTCCGCGGGTGGGTATAGTGGCATGCATGCAGGCTGATGTGGTGGTAGAGTTGTTGTTACAAGATGAATGATTTTTTATTACCTTTGCCTAAATAATTATTTAGCTATACCTAATGAAATCAATAAAAACCCTTTTCGCCATCACGGTACTGTCCGGAGTCCTGTTCACTTCCTGCGGAATCATCAAGAAAAAATCAAGGGTGGTGACGCATGACTATTCGATTTTTCCCCAAGGAACCATTCTTTCAGGTAAAATGAAAGACGGAAGGACCCTCTACCTGATTCGCGAGGATTCTAAAAAGATGGCCGGAGTTTGTTTTATTGATAATGATCAGGCAGTTGTAGAAAGAATGTCGTTTTTTGCCGACTCTTCCGGCGCCACCACAATTATTTTTGGGAACGACACAAGTCTTTGCAAAATCGCGGTACATAAATCATTAAAAGAGATTGAGATCACTTTTCCTGAGTGTCCTGTAATAAAAATCGATTCACAAACCGTTCGCATCAATTATTTTGGTGAGGTTTCTCAAAGAGTGGACTATCCGGAACGTTTTAAGGATCCCCTTTTTGCGGCGATTACTCCCCAAAAGGAGATACAATATGGCACTGCACTCGGGTATTATACCTCAAAACCATCCGATTATATTTCTAAAGACGACTACAAAAAGTGGTTAAGCGAAATGTTGAGCATCTCGTGGCA
>WQYK01000045.1 GCA_009781275.1 Bacteroidales bacterium
AGTTCGCTGCCGCCGCGAATGTGCGCAATAGCGTAAGCAAATCCTCTGTCTAAAAGACTTAGGGCATTGCTGTTAAAGGAGGGATTGGTGGAACTGCCGTAGGAACCGTATGCATAGAGCAGTAGTTTCCCGTTCCCATCTTGTTTGAAACCTTTTCTATACACAATCGAAATAGGAATCTTTACGCCGTCTCCTGCCGTAGCCCATAGCCGTTTGGTTTCATAATTGTTCTTGTCAAATCCACCCAGCACCTCTGTCTCTTTAATCAACTCAACCCTTTGGGTCTCCATTTGGTACTCGTAGACAGAGTTGGGTGTGGTGAGGGATGAGTAGCTGTAACGTAACGTTTTTAAACCCGGCTCTGCATTGGCGTTGAATCCGGTGGTGTAAACCTCCTCTGCAAAGGGGACAAATTGCTCAGCCCCATTCTTTAAATTTATAATTCTCAATTTATTAAGTCCTTCCTGGCGCTCATTGACCGCTAAGTAGTCGTTAAAAAGTGTAAAGTTTTCCAACAACACATCCGCCCGATGAGGAATCACCGCTTTCCAGTTTTTCTCTTCTGTTGCGTTTTCACCTGTTTTCATCAATTTAAAATTGAGGGCATCCCGATTAGAGTGTATATAGAAGGTGTTGTTGATATGGTCAACCCTATAGAGATGGTTGTGAGACCTTGGGGTAAATACTTTAAACGTGCCTTCTGGTTTGTCTGCATCCAAAATGAGTGTTTCGGAAGTGAGTGTTTGTGAAGATGAAAGCACAATATACTTCTTGCTCTTTGTCTTGCCGACTCCTATGTTAAAGGTTTCATCCTTTTCTTCGTAACAAAGCTGAGCGCTCCCGGGTTCCGTTCCTAAACGGTAACGATAGAGGCGGTTGTTGCGTAGGGTTTGCGGATCTTTGGTGATGTAAAAGATTGTTTTATTATCGTTTGCCCAAACCATGCCTCCGGTGGTGTTGGCAATGGAGTCTCCCAGGAGGGCTCCGGTGGCAATATCCATAAAATGAATAGCATAACGACGACGGCTCACATAATCGGTAGCAAACGCCATCAGTTGATTATCGGGGCTTACCGACACTCCGGAGACGTTGCAAAACGCTTTGCCCTCGGCCAGAACGTTGACGTCGAGCAACAATTGGTCAACAGCGCCCTCTTTGTCGGCCCTGCGGTAGTAGAAGGGATACTCCATTCCTGTTTCAAATTTTGTCCAATAATAGTAGCCGTTACTCAAATAGGGAACCGACTCATCGTCTTGTTTCATCCTTCCTTTTAGTTCTTCAAACAACTCATCCTGTAACTTTTGAGTGTGTTCCATTTCGCTTTTGAGGTAGTCATTTTCTGCATTCAGATAATCCAACACATCCTGTGTCTGAGCATCTGGGTCGGTTGCGTTTTTTTGCTCGTCGCTAAGGCGCATCCAATGGTAGTTGTCCATTCTGATATTATCAAATTCTTGTAACTCATAGGGAATCACTTTGGCAATCGGCGCCTGAGGTTTGGGCTGGCATGCACAGCAACCCGCAAGGGCAAGCATAAATAGTATTTTTTTCATAGTCATTGTGTATTTGTCATTATGTAATAATCCCATTCGAACCTGTGTTTATTATCGAATTCAAAGCTGTTCTGCAACTTCTTACCTCGGCAACGTCTGTCTGATCGTAGATAGATTCTGCCATGGCGCCTGCTACCCTCTTTTTGGCGGAAAGGTGAACCGCAACAGCGCCCGTTGCTCCGGCAACTTCAGCAATATTTGAAGCAAGTAAACCACTCCCCGGCATTACGGTCAATCCCTTGGGCTGAGCCAGCGAGATGAGCTCTTTGATCAGTCCCGCCCCATCCTTTGCAGTCGGCGCCTGTCCCGATGTGAGCAACGTATTTACCCCCATTTCCATCAATATGTGAATCGTTTCAAAAGGGTCTCTACACAAATCAAAAGCACGATGGAACGTAAAGGGCAAACCCTGCGATGTTTTTATCATCTTTTCTACCGCCTTGTGGTCAATATTTCCATCCCTGTCCAGAGCGCCGCAAACAATGCCGTCCGCCCCCAACTCTTTGGCCGCATCAATATCCCGGCATATCACCTTCAATTCTTGATCACTATATGTAAAATCACCCTCCCTTGGACGAATCAGCACATATACAGGTATCGATAACAAGCGTTTTGTCTCTTCAATCGTCCCGCATCCGGGCGTCAGGCCTCCCAAGGGCAACGCAGAACACAACTCGATCCTGTCTGCACCGCCCTCCTGAGCGTTTAAAGCAGAAGTGATTGAGCCTGCGCATATCTCTAATAGGATCTTCATGAAGCAAAGGTAGCGTTTTTTTGATTGGTGGTTAAAAAAAATATTGGAGCTATATGTAGAATTTGGTATCTTTGAAAAAAATATGTTGAAAAAAATTTTACTAAGCCTCTCTCTCTGCTGTTTCTTCACGACTCTTTACAGCCAGAGCGCCATACCGGACAGTTTGGCGTCATTGTTTTACCATCAACTCATCGCTTTTCCTCAGGAAAAAATCTATCTCCATACCGATAAACCCTACTACCTTTCGGGAGAGAAGATTTGGTTTAGGGCCTACCTGACCGATGCGGTGACACATGTTCCCGTTTTGGCAAGCCGGTATGTTTATATTGAGCTGATTAATCCGGTCGATTCAGTAGTTACCCGTGTTAAAATAGGCAAAAATGAGGAAGCCTACTACGGACATCTCGTTATTCCTGACGACGCCCCCCAGGGGGATTATTCATTACGCGCTTATACCATGTTCATGCGCAGTCAGGACGAACACTTTTTTTTCACAAAGAGCATCCACATAGGTGATCCGCAGGCGCGGGCCATTGACATCGATACCGACTTCTTTTTTGAAACTGACCGAAGGGTACATGCCACATTCCGGTTTGCCAACGTCCAAACCAACGCCCCGATCCTTCCGGAATCGGCCAAAGTAAGTGTAAATGAAGGGAGGCCCATGAATCTGTATGTTGATGCAGACGGAACAGCCACCGTCAACTTCAACCTGCCTGCCTCTTCGCGCCAAAGAGTGATGCTCCTTGAAACAGTCGTAAACAACATTTCCTACCGCCGGTTCATCACCATTCCCACTCCCGATCACGATTTTGACCTCTCTTTTTACCCTGAAGGCGGCTCTCTCATGTTGGGGACAATCAGCAAGGTCGCATTTAAGGCCATCAAGTCCAATGGCCAGCCAACGGACATCACCGGTATGGTATATGAGAAATCCGGAGTTGAAATCGGAGAGATCAGGTCGGACTATCTGGGTATGGGAAGTTTTACGCTGCTGCCACAAAAAGGGAAAAGCTATTACGTTATTTGCCAAAACGAAAAGGGAGCGTCCAAACGTTTTGAGATCCCTGCAGCCGTTGGTGACGGATATGCGCTCTCTGTAAGTCAGGCAAGGGGTAACGTCTATGTATCCGTATTAAAACCGGCAGAGAACGCTCAAAACAAAGAATTGTATTTACTGGTCCACACACGCGGGTTAGTGCAGTTTATGGATTCATGGGACTATGAACGGGGCATGGTTGTTCTCCCCAAAGAGATATTTCCCTCCGGCGTATCGCACTTTGTGTTGTTTGACGCCAACTTGATTCCGGTAAGTGAGCGACTGGTGTTCGTTCACAATGAGGATCAGGCACAAGTCGTATACGAGCCCGACAAAAAAGATTATGCCAAACGCATATTGGTAAAAAACAGCGTAACTGTCACCAACAGCTATGGAGAGCCGTTGGAGGGCAACTTCTCTGTGTCGGTAACCTCCGACAGGGAAGTTACACAAGATTCCACTGCCAATATCCTTACACAATTGTTACTGACCTCCGATTTGCGGGGACATATCCAAAACCCGGCGTACTATTTCCAAAACACACCCAAATCTGCATCAGCGCTCGATCTGCTGATGCGCACCCAAGGCTGGAGGCGTTACAACATCACAGAAGTTGCACAAGGGCGTTTTACCCAACCCACATCGCCACTTGAGACAGGGACAGAAATTTCCGGAACCGTTAAAGGCGTCTTGACGGGCAGACCAATGGAGAATGTGGATGTTACTGTAGTCTCAACCTCACTCACAAGGCACTATTTCAATTCTACACAAACGGACAGGGATGGACGTTTTCACCTGCCCATAGGTGAGTTACCCGACAGTACAAGTTTTATGGTAAGTGTAGACCCACAGAAGGGGCTGACACGTTTGGAGTTAGTCTTAGAGATGGAGACTTTTCCACAGCAGACGCTGTCCATAACTCCCCCCACCCTGCCCGACAAGGGTCAATTTGCGCAGTACGCCGATAAAGCAGAGCAGCAATACATTTATGAGGGCGGCATACGGGTAACGCAATTAGAAGCAGCTGTTGTTACGGCCCAGAGGCAACCGCCCAAAAAATCGGTATACTACTTAGAGCCTGATAATTCGCTTACTTTTGAACAGATAGAAAAAAATATTGCATTGAATGTGTTCGAGCTGTTGAGGCGAATACCAGGTGTACGAGTGATATTGATTGATGGAAAATATCGGCCACACATAGCCGGCGCCATGTCGTTGAGTGGTCCGGTTCTCCCTCTGCTTCTTGTAGACGACATAGTTACAGAGTTGTCCTATTTGGATGAGATTAACGTATTTCATATCGCACAAATTGATAAATTGACTCCCGCTATGTCCTCCATATTTGGCGCACGGAGCAGTGGCGGAGTGATTGTGATTCATACAAAAGACGGTAGCGAAATCGATAAAACACCTACCCGTTCCTTTCATATCAAGATGATTATGCCGTTAGGCTGTCAACAACCTGCGGAATTTTACGCCCCTAAATACGAAACTGAAGCACAGCGCAACAACGGCAAGCCCGACCTGCGTACCACTATTCATTGGCAACCGGTAGTAGAAACAGACAGTTTTGGTAGAGCACTCTTTGAGTTCTATACTGCAGATGAAGCAACTTCATATACCGTAATGATCCAAGGTCTGGCCAATGATGGAACCATTATCAGGGAGGAGGCAAAACTGTGGAAATGAAGAAAGCCGTCTGCACTTTTTTACAGACGGCTTTCATCAGTTATGAGGTATTCTACTATTAATAGCCGGGGTTCTGTTGAGATGCAATGGCCGGATTGGCATTGATCTCATTTTGGGTAATCGGGTAAATGGCTTTAAAATAAGTCCTGTCTATGCTTTCGGGGCGGCTGGTTACTGGCGATTGAGATAGCCAATCGCTGTCATAAACGATGGTCTCGTTCCAACGCAACATATCAAAGAAACGGTGTCCTTCCATAAGTAACTCCTTGCTACGCTCGTCCTTAACCATTTGAAGCGTTACATTGGCTGCGGTGGCAGGTTCCAGATTGGGTGCACGCTTGCGAATGGCCTGTAAATAGGTAGCTGCTTTATCCCTGTTATTTGCTCCCAAGGCAGCTTCTGCTGCGATCAAGTAAATTTCAGATAGACGAATCACCTTGATATTTACGGCAGTTCTTGTTGATTTACCGTCTCCCAAAGCGATGGTTCCTGTATCGTATGTAGCCCGGACGCTTATTCCGCCTACATACTTATAGCAACAACCTTGACGATTCTCAATATACTGAACGCTGCTCGGCGACTCTTTTGCTTTTTCGTCCAGGTCCATAAGTCCCCAACGAATATCGGCAGGATCTTCGCCCAGTCGCTCAAGAAAACTGGTGCTGGCAATAAAATAGTTCCAAGCGGTTAATGTAGATTGGGTATGGATCATCATCGCTCCCAGAGATCCGGTCGTTCCGCCAAGCTCCGTAGGGAGGTGGTGCAATTCAAAAATCGACTCACTCTGGAATTGTCTTGACCAGGAAGTGATCCAGTTCTCGTTGGTGTACAGGGCATATCCTCCGTTTTGAATCACATCTTCGGCTGCCGTTAACGCTGCTGCATAATTTTGCATTTGCAGGTGTATGCGCGCCTGCATGGCCACGTTTGCGTAGTAGTTGATAAAACCGTTGTTCCTTTGGGTTCTATTGAACAAAGGAACGGCAGCGTTCAGGTCGGCAAGAATTTGGGTATAAACTTCTGCCACAGAAGCGCGGGTAGGCTGGGCCGTTGCATCCAACACCTCTAAATTCAAGGGAACGCCATAAGAGTTCCTGTCCATGTCGTAGGGCTTGCCCCACAAACGCACCAAGTCGTAATAGAAGATCGCACGAGCGGTGAGCGCCTGAGCCAGCGTATGGTTTAAGGCGGCAGAGCCTTTGCCCTCTTCTATCATTTTCTGAATATTGATAATCAGATTGTTTGCCAGAGTAACGCAGAAGTAGATCTGAGACCAAAAGTCTCCCCCTGAGTTGAGCGTTTGGGAGTGGTTAAAAACGTAGAGTCCGTCATATCCTCTTCCGCGTCCACCCACACACAAATCTCCCCCTTTGGAGTCGGCATATAAAAACATGTCTCTACCGTAATAAACCAAGCTACTCATGCTACGCATAAGCCCGTTCATCATCACTTGAGCGTCTGCGGGTGTTCCAATGGCAGAACCTGCGTCTGCCTGATTGGTGGGTTTCACGTCTAAAAATTCTTCGCACGACACAATAACAAGTGCGATAGAAAGTGTGTATAATAATAACTTTTTCATTCTAATATATTTTCACGGTTAATTACTAAAAGCTAAATTCAAGTCCAAAGGTGTAGGTTTTTCCAATAGGTAACTCCCAGCCTCTTCCGCCATACCAGGGAACTTCGGGGTCATACAGATCATAAGCAGCCCAAGTAAACAGGTTTGATCCATTAAAGTAAACGCGTGCATTGCTTACGCCTACCTTTTGAACTACAGTTTGAGGAAGCGAATAAGAGAGGGTAACGTTTTTTAACCTTAAGAAAGTGGCCGAATTTTGGTGGCGTGAACTGCGTTGCATACCATCCATCAGGTCCTTGTCGGTACGTTTGGGCCATCTTCCGTGTCCTTTGTCAAAGGTCCAGCGACCATCGTAAGCGTCGGCGCACATAATCCGCTCCCAGTAGTACCCGTCGTCATTTACGTCACGCATCATCTGGTCATAGACGTAACCGCCAATCTTGTACATAAAGTTTAGTCCCAACGAGACGTTTTTCCACGAAACATTGGAAATAAGACCTCCATATACTTTAGGGCTGAGGCTGCCAAGAATTTTATCATCGGCATCCAAGTAGTTGTAGGAGACATTACCACCCGTAAATCCTTTGATGTTGGGGTCATTTTTTTCGTTATTGGTGTACCAAACATTTTGACCGTTGGTTTGGTCAACGCCGGCCCATTCCCGTCCCCAAAGGGAGAGGTAGTGTTCTCCTTCTCTGAGGATCGTCCTTACTTCGCCGTCAGGACCTCTGGTCACAACAATATCCTGGCCACCATATAATTTGGTGATCTTAGATTCGATAAACGATGCCGAAAGACTGAGATCCCAGTTCCAATCTTTGGATCTGATAATATCTCCGCCAATTTCGATCTCCAAGCCATTGTTGTTGATTTCTCCCACATTTTGAAGGGTAGAGGTAAAGCCGGTAACACGAGAAACCGGAACGTTCTGCAATAAGTTTTTAGAGTCTCTGTTAAAATACTCGATGGTTCCGCGTAAACGATTGTTCATCAAGCCAAAATCAATACCAATGTTGGTTGAATAGCTGGTTTCCCAAGTCAACTTGTTATTGCCAATATTTGCCAAACCTCCGCCAGGTTGTTCATTATATCTTGAACCATAGTTTGTTAGAGAACGCCAACCATAATCGCTTGTGGGAGTGGTTCCGTTTACACCATAAGCTGCACGAACGCGAAGTTGGTCAACCACATGGGACAGTCCTGCCATAAAACCTTCTTTGTGAATGGACCAAGCTCCGGAAACCGACCAGAAATTTCCCCACATATTATCTGCACCAAACCGCGAAGAGCCGTCTCTACGGAATGAACCGGACAGAAAATACTTTAAATCATAGTTGTAATCTAGTTTTGAAAACATAGATACCAGCGTGTTGCCATAGGTAAATCCTGATGCTGTGGTGCTACCGGCTGTGGAAAGAGTTGTTAATGTACTGGTTGGTAATTGCGTACCATTTCCATGAAGAAAGTCGGAACTGTTTCTTTCCGCTTCAAAACCCAACAGGACATTCACATGATGTCTGTCGGCAAACGATTCAATATAATTGAGGGTGGTGGAAGAGACCAGCTTAGAGATATTGGTCCACATCTCTCTGGTGTTTCCGTTAGTGGCTGCATGGTTCCAATGGAGCGCGCTGTAATACAAATGATCCTGAACTGCGGAAAAGTCGTAAGAGAGGATCGATCTTAATGACAAGGAGGGCATAAATTTTATGGTAAGCGCTTCACTTGCAGAAACTCTGTATGTTTTTGAAGTGTTTTCCCAAGTGTCGTCATAGTAGACCGGATTTCTGGCGCTGCTGCCGTATCCCAAGGTCCAGGGTTCGCCATTGGTAAAGTTGGTAGGCCAGTAGAGGGGCCACAACATATTGCGTGTTAAATAGAAGTAGTTAGTCTGCAAATTTCGTGAGTCGTTATGCCCAATCTGACTGGTTGACGACAATCCCACAATGGTGGCGAGTTCCATTACTTTCCCCACTTTTTGTGTTACATTTAAACGTCCCGAAATCCGGCTAAACTCGTTCAGCGCAGTTCTTCCTTTGTCTTTGGTGTATCCGATAGATGAATAGACGGTGGTATTCTCCGTTCCTCCGCTTACAGAGAGGTCATATGTTTGATAGATACCTGTTTTTAACAACTCTTTTTCCCAGTCAAAATAGACAGGGTTACCTTGTGCGTCACCCCTGTACTCTTTCGGCTTACCTAAGAATCCGCTCATCGATAAGTGGCTTGATGTGACTTCCGCGATTGGCTTAACAGTTAAAGTCTTTGGAGTGTTGTCGGTAGTGGAGAATTCATAACCATGCCGATTAAAGCGGTTGTTCATCTGTCTTGTAGCCTCTGTGGCGGCTGCCAAATCAGTCCTGCCGTCATCTTTCCAACCGTTCCAGAAAAGTTCATAATACATCTCGAATATCTGTTCAGGCGTAGCCATTTCCCAGTTTTTTGTGGCAAAACTTGGGGTAAGACTTACAGAAGACCTGAAAGTGACCTTTGCTTTGCCCACCTTACCACCCTTGGTAGTGACCATGATCACACCATTTGCAGCACGAGAGCCGTACAATGAAGAAGCAGCAGCGTCTTTCAAAACGGTAATAGACTCAATGTCATTGGGGTTAATGGAGCTCATCACATTGTTGGTTGTGTAAATGTAGCCACCCAATTGACTGGGGTTACCTGAAACAACAGGAACTCCATCAATAACATAGAGGGGTTCATTTGACGCACTCATGGAGCCGATACCGCGAATCCGCACATTGGTAGAGGATCCTGCCTGACCCGAATTGGTTGTGATCTGCATACCGGCCACTTTTCCCATCAAGGCGTTTTCGAATGACGTTACAGGCACGTCTTTGATTTTTTCTGAAGTGACCATGGCAGCAGAACCCGTATAGGTACTTCTCCTTACCGTACCGTAGGCCACCACCATCACCTCCTCTAAGGCCAAGGCGTCCGGAGACAAAACAGCGTTCACCACCGAGCGGTTGTTTACAGGCACCTCTTGAGTGATGAATCCAATGGAACTAATAACAAGCACGGCGTTGCCGGGAACATTTGAAAGAACAAATCTTCCGTCAATGTCGGTGCTTGTGATCAAACTATTGTTGCCTTTTACAACAACAGTAGCAAACGAAACCGCAGTTCCGTCTTCTTCGGTTACCGTTCCGGTAACCCGCATTTGCGCCATGGCCGCTTGACAAAAAAGGGCCGTTAGCGCAATGAGTAGAATTTTCTTCATAGACTGATTTTTAGGTTAATAATGTTTTGGAATTTATATTTTAAGTTTTTATTAATTTCATTTTGTTACACCTTTCTCGTTATCTTTTGGAAAGCAAAAATATAAAAGAAAATGTAAATAACACCAAATTTTTGAATAATCAACACATTCAAAAAAAAACGTTAGAAATCGTAGTCAATTTTAAAGTATTCCTTAGAAAAATATGACATTTTAGTTACAATATGTTACTTCATATTCCTGACACTATTTTCTCGTTATTTTTTTGTGTCGAGGTTGTGCAAGTGCTGAGTAAAACAAAAAGAGGTTGCCCTGTTGGACAACCTCTTTAAAATTTGGCAGCTACCTACTCTCCCACTTGTTATAGCAGTACCATCGGCGCAAACGGGTTTAACTTCTCTGTTCGGAATGGGTAGAGGTGGAGCCCCGTCGCTATAGCCACCTAATGGCGTTGAAAAAGCCCTATCACTGCGTTCTTCACTCTTTCGGCTGCGGTCATGTACATCTGTGTACACTCCCTTGCCTCTA
>WQYK01000046.1 GCA_009781275.1 Bacteroidales bacterium
ACAATACTTCTGTTGCGCAACTGGTCCAAATCCTCTTCTGTGCCTTTACCGTCGCATATCTTTTTGAGCATCTCGTACAAACGTTTGTTACCAATCCGGCATGGGGCGCACTTGCCGCACGACTCCTCTACCGTAAAGTCGAGGTAGAATTTGGCTACAGACACCATACAGTCGTCCTCGTCCATTACAATCATCCCTCCCGAGCCCATCATGGAGCCGGCCTCTACAAGGTTATCAAAGTCGATAGGTGTATCCAAATGCTTTTCTGTCAAACAGCCGCCCGAAGGTCCGCCCGTTTGCACCGCTTTAAACTTTTTGTTGTTCACAATTCCGCCGCCAATGCCAAAAATCACCTCCCTGAGTGTAATCCCCATAGGTACTTCTATCAGGCCCACATTGTTGACCTTACCGGCCAAGGCAAATACCTTGGTTCCTTTGGAGCGTTGGGTGCCGATGCTTGCAAACCAGTCTGCGCCCTTGAGGTACACAACCGGAACGTTGGCAAATGTCTCTACGTTATTCACATTGGTGGGTTTACCCAGATAGCCCGACTCTGCGGGGAAGGGTGGTTTGACGGTAGGCTCTCCGCGATGTCCCTCCATGGAGTGAATCAGGGCGGTCTCCTCGCCGCACACAAAAGCGCCTGCGCCAAAACGCAGCTCTATATCAAAACCAAAGTCGGTTCCCAAAATATTGTTGCCCAAAAGCCCATATTCACGAGCCTGAGTCAAAGCATTTTGCAAACGCTGAATGGCCAACGGGTACTCTGCGCGGATGTACACTAAGCCTTTGGATGCGCCGATGCAATAGCCGCAAATCGCCATGGCCTCAATCACCGAGTTGGGGTCGCCCTCCAAAATGGAGCGATCCATAAAGGCGCCGGGGTCGCCCTCGTCTGCATTACAAACCACGTACTTTTGGTCTGCCTCATTTTTATAGGCAAACTCCCACTTGAGGCCTGTGGAAAAACCTCCGCCGCCGCGCCCCCTGAGGCCCGACTTTTTCATGATGTCGATGGCCTGCTGAGGCGTCATCTCCGTCAACACTTTACCCAAGGCAAGGTAGCCGTCTTTGGCAATGTATTCGTCAATGTTCTCAGGGTTGATAAAGCCGCAATTTCTTAGGGCAATCCTGATTTGATTTTGTGAAGGATCGTTGACATTGTCGTGAATGGTGTGGTAATTCACCGGAACGACGCCCTCAACCGATTCTCCCTCTTTAATATACTTGCTTACAATCTCTCTTGCTTTCTTTTCGTCTACAAAACCAAAAACAACGGGATTGGAGCCGGGGACAATCACCTCAACGGTGGGTTCTGCATAGCAATAACCCATACAACCTGTTTGGGATACGGTTGCCGAAATTTTCTCCTGTTCGAGAACGTCATAAAATGTATTCATTACGGTGCGCGCGCCTGAAGCGATGCCGCAGGTAGCCATGCCCACCTTAATTTGGACTGTTTGGGACTCAAGATTTGGCTTTTTCTTGAGCAGGTCATCTAAAGATGTAATTTTTGCCATAAATGGAAAATTATGTGATTATTAAGATATTTTGAAAATAAGGATTTGTTATCAATCCTGCAAAGATAGTGCCATTTTTATTATTTTTCCGAAAAAATGTTCAATTTTGCCGACATAAATGATGAATCCATCACAACATTACCCTGATATAACAATACAAAAAAGGCTGCCCATCATGCATCGGGCAACCTTTTACTTCTTTGTTTAAATTTGGTCTTACTAGAAAGGGAGGTTAATTCCCAACTTGGTCAACAAATCCAAAATAAAGCCGATAAAGGGCTGAAGAAGGTTCCAAATAAATTGAATGATTGGCATAGCGATTGAATTTAGAAGATTAATAAATTTTGTTTATTTTTATAATAGATGCAAATATAGGCAAAAAAGCTGCATGGTCGGTGAAAAATTTTTGTCTTTTTTTTCACAATTTTTATAAACATTTATATATCTTGAATATAACAACGACGCCGCATGAAGTCCCTCCGCTCATAAGTGCTCCAAACGTTGGTGGCGGTGTTGGTCTCTACCTGAGGGTTTGAGATGGCATACCTCACCTTTCTTTTGATGTATACCTCGTTTAGGTATGAATGGTAGATTGACGACAGTCCCCTCTTTTGCCAATCTGGGTGCGCTCCGTTGAGCATCAGGTCAACTGTCTCATATTTTCTAAAGGCCCTCAAAATATGGTACCAGCCAAAGGGAAAAAGCCGTCCCTTGGCCTTTTGAAACCCTTTGGAGAGGGTGGGAAAAGTGATGGCAAAGGCCACAATGTTGTCATCGGGGTCTAACACAAAACATGCAAGCTCTTTGTTAATCATTTTAATATAAGAGGCGGCGCCGGAGTTGATCTCTTCTGTGGTGAGGGGAATAAAATTGTGTACCGATTTAAAGCTCTCGTTGTAGGTAGAAAAGAATTTTTCTGTCAACTGCTTCATCAGTTTTTTGTCCTTAAAGTCAAAAACTCTGAGGTTATATTTTTCCATAATGAGCTTGTTAATCCGTTCTACCTTGGGAGGGATATCCATACAGGCGACCATCTCGTACTGTACCCAATCGACCTCTTTTTCAAAGCCAAGTTGCTCCATGATTTGGGGATAGTAGGGAAAATTGTAGAGACAGTTGACCGGTGGGATCTCTTCAAAGCCCGATACCAGCATCCCTTGCCTGCTCCATGTGTTAAAGCCCAATGGGCCGTGTATCTGATTCATTCCAAAAGATTGTCCCCACGTTGTTACCTGTCTCAGCAAAGCCTTGGCGACCTCAACGTCTTCAATAAAATCAAACCAGCCAAAGCGAACCCGTTTTTGCTGAAAGAGCTCGTTGGCGCGGGGGTTGACAATTCCTGCAATCCGGCCCACGATTTTGTTGTTTATAAAGGCTAACCACAACTTCATGGAGCAGTAGGCTAAGGATGGGCTTTTGCTCAACGATTTGATTTCGTCTATCCTCAATGCGGGCACAAAGTATTTGTTCTCTTTGTACAGAGAGGTGGGAAAATCGACAAAGCGTTTTAAATCCCGCTTGTTTTCAACTTCTATAATTTTAATTTCCATCGGTTTAGAAGGTTTAAGGTTTCTGATTTGCGTGCTAAGGTAACTATTTTTAAGAAATCGTCAAAAGCAGGTGGTCGATTGCTGCCTGTGCGCAGATGCAGCCAAACACTGCCGGGAGGTAGGAGATGGTGCCCACCTGTGACTTTTTGTTGCGCTCATCGCATGGGATGATGGCTTGGGGGTCTGGGAGTTCTATGGAGAAAACGACCTGGAAGCCTTTGTTGATGCCCAATTTGCGTAGTCGTTTACGTAGCATGTAGGCTAAGGGGCAGTTGTATGATTTGGAGATATCTGCAAGGCGTACCAGGGTGGCGTCGCGTTTGGCGCCGGCGCCCATGGAGCTGATGATGGGGATGCCCTGTTGCATGGCGGCGGATATGAGGGCGATTTTGGGGGAGAGGGTGTCGATGGCGTCGATGATGAGGTCGGGGGGAGAGGAAGAGAGGATGTCTGAGACGGTGTCTTCGTGGATGTAGGTGGTGATGGGGGTGATTGTCATTTGGGGGTTGATGTCGTGGAGGCGGGCGGTCATGACCTCTGTTTTGGGTTTGCCCATGGTGCTCTTTAAGGCGAGGAGTTGGCGGTTAAGGTTGGTGGGGGTGATTTGGTCGCTGTCGATGATGGTGAGGTGGCCGACTCCGGTGCGGGCAAGCATTTCGGCGGCGTAGGCGCCGACTCCGCCGAGGCCGGCTATTAGTACCCGGCTTTGTTGGAGGTGGGATAGGGCTTCGGGGCCAAGCAGCCATTCGGTGCGGGATTGCCAAGGGGGGGGGGTATGGTTGTGGGGGGGCGCAAGGCCCACCCCTACGGTTTGGCGCGTTCCCATATATCGTTCATTTGTTGTAAACTCATATCTTTTAACGACAGGCCTTTTTTGATGGTTTCTTGTTCGAGGTAGTTGAAGCGGTGGGTGAATTTTTTGTTGGTGAGTTCGAGGGCGGTTTCGGGGTTGATGTGGTAGAGGCGGGCGGCGTTGACAAGGGAGAAGAGGAGGTCGCCAAACTCTTCTTCCATGCGGGTGGGGCTGCCTTTTTCTAATTCTGACTTGAATTCTGTGAGTTCTTCTTCTACTTTGTCCCAAACCTGGGCGCGTTCTTCCCAGTCAAAGCCTACGGCGCGTGCTTTGTCCTGGATGCGGTATGCTTTGATGAGTGCGGGGAGGCCGGAGGGGACTCCGGAGAGGACGCTTTTGTTTCCGTCTTTTTCTGACATCTTTAGTTTTTCCCAGTTCTCCACTACTTGTTCCGAGTCTTGCACCCGGGTCTCTCCAAAGACGTGGGGGTGGCGGTAGATGAGTTTATCTAAGAGTTTTTGAATCACCTCTTCTAAGGTAAAGGTTTTTTGCTCGGAGCCGATTTTGGCGTAAAACACAATGTGTAACAACAAATCCCCAAGCTCTTTGGCGATGCCCTGGTCGTCGCGGTTTAGGATAGAGTCGCTTAATTCGTAAGTCTCTTCTATGGTGAGGGTGCGCAAGCTCTCTATCGTTTGCTCCCGATCCCACGGGCACTTTGCGCGGAGTTCATCCATGACTTCTAACAAGCGACTAAAGGTCTTTAGTACCCGGTCTCTTTCGTTCATAAAATTTGATTCTTATTTCTGAGTGTGTATCGATGTTTTCTAATTGGGCCAAGTTGGCTTTATTGATCGCGATTTCTAGATAGCCTGTGCTGTTGAAGAGGGCGAGCATTTCGCCGGCGGCAGCGTCGTCGTATCGCCCAGCCATGCGGCTCAGTTTGGCAAAGGGTCCGTTGACAAGTATTTCAAATGGGCGTCCCTGGGATACCCTTAGGAAAAGGGCGCGGTTGATGTTGGTGATTGCGTTTCCGTAGGAGTCGATGTAGAGGACCCTGCCAATGATCTCGAACGAGCTGTAGACGGGTCGGCCGGCCGATTCGGTCACTAAGGGGTAGAGTTTGGTTTCTGGCTCAATCTGTCCCTCTACAATCATCGCCACCGCATTGGTAAAGAGTTTTAACGCTGCAAAGGAGTGAGGCTCTGTAAGGGCGGGAAGGGCGTAGGCCATGGCAGGAGGGTCGTCGAGTAAGAGGCTAAAACGACCGTCGTTAAGTCCAACAAAATAGTGCTCCTGAGCCTGGACAATCACCATAGGTACCAATGGTTTGGGCTCACTTTGAACGGCCAACAGATGGATCGTTCCTTTGGGGAAGTGAACAAAGGCGTGCCTGAGGACAAATGTACACTGCATCACGTCAAAGCTCCTGATTTGGTTGGAAATTTCAACAACTTCAACCCCCTCGCATCGGGCATGAATAGCCCCCTTAAGGCTACCTGTGTAATAGTCATGCAGGTTCCAGTCGGAGGTAATGGTGACCAAGGGCATATTGTTGCAAACAGTACTAAATTGGATACAAAGGTAGGAAAGAAACTAAAATTAGAGTCCTAACAGAGTGTAATAATACCCTTTTTGTTTTATAAGTGATGTATGATCTCCCTCTTCCACAACCTTACCCTCATGCAAGCAGATAATTTTGTCGGCGTTTTGAATGGTGCTTAAGCGGTGGGCGATGACGATAATGGTTTTTTGTTTTTCCTTTAAATGATTGATAGCATTCTGAACATATTGCTCTGATGCAAAATCCAATGACGAAGTGGCTTCGTCCAAAATCAGAATCTCTGGATTTTTGTATAAGGCGCGGGCAATGGCAATACGCTGCTTCTCGCCTCCAGATAGAGAGGCGCCGTTTTCACCAATATAAGTAAGATAGTTGTGAGGTAATTTCTCAATAAAAACATTCATGGATAGCATTTTGCTGATATCAACTATCTTTTGAAAATCAGGATCATGATCTCCAATCGCAATGTTATCAATAATATTACCTGCAAACAGATCAATTTTTTGCGGAACAACACTCACTATTTTACGCAGACTGTCAACGCTAATGTGCTTGATATCGTACCCCCCGATTTCGACTTTGCCCGATAGCAGCGGATAGATATTTTGCAGAATCGACATTAAAGTTGTTTTGCCCGATCCGCTTTCACCCACAATAGCGGTCGTTTTGCCCTTTTCTATATGTAACGATAAATCTTCAAATACATTGACCCGTGTACCATAACGAAAACTCACATTTTTGAAACAGATATCCCCAATCATCTTGGGAGTAAGTTCTATTTTTGAAGTTTCAACTTCTTCCCGCTCCAAATCCATGATTTGAAACAGACGGTCGGCAGCAATTAGCGCATCTTGAATGCTTTGATTGGATGTGACCAAACTCATAACAGGTCCCATAATATAACCCACCAATGCATAAAACGACATCAGTTCACCGGGCGTCAATATTTGCCCAATCACCAAACTTGCGCCCCACCACAATACCGCAATGGTCACCAAACCAGAAACAAAAGAGAGTGCATTACCGGTAAAAATGCTGTACCTTCCCGTATTAAAAACCGTATATAGCAACTTCACAAACCGCGTCTCTGTCTTGTAGTTGGCAGACCCCTCCAGCCCAAAACGTTTAATCGTGCCCATGGAGTTAAGCGACTCCACCAATTGCGACTCCAAATCGGCTCCTTGCTCCATCACTTTGCGCAGATATTTTTTATTCAGTTTATTGTATATCCAATAGATGCACGCAAATAAAATGATAGAACTAACAACTAGGATAAACAACTTCCATGAATAGGCAAGCATCAACAGCATGGTAACAGCGATGATTAATACATTGACCAAAAGCCCTATGGCTGTGTTGTTGATGAATGTGCGTATTTTGGTGGCATCGCTGATGCGCGATGTAATTTCTCCCACCCGCATGGTGTCAAAAAATTGTTGGGGCAAAGTCATTAAATGCTTGTAATAACCAAGAATGAGGGAAGCGTCAATTTTTTGCCCCGTTTTAAGTGCAAAGAGGCTGCGCATGCTTCCAATAAAGATATTCAGCAATAAAATGACAACCATCACAATGCTTAGTAAGTTAAGCAGGTTTTGATTTCCGTTTGGGATTACATGGTCTACAATTTTTTGTACATATATCGATGTGGACAACCCTAAGATGCTGGTAACAATAGCGCCAAACAACGCTTGAATCATGATGCTTTGGTGGGGACGTATCAACCCCCAAAATCGGCTCATCTTAGATTTATCCTCTTTCCCTTTCCTAAAACTTTCATCGGGCATCAACAGTATGAGGACGCCTGTCCACTCTTTTTCAAATTCTTCATGGAGTTTGTTCTCCATTTTACCCGAACCGGGGTCCATGACTACAACATATTTTGAAGTTACTTTGTAAATCACGACAAAGTGCTGCAATCGTTCTTTCACAACAATGTGTGCAATAGCAGGCAAAGGTATTTTAAAAAGGCTATCGAATTTGCCTTTTACCCCTTTTGCAGTAAAACCCAATCTTCCGGCAGCTTCCAACATGCCTGCAACATTTGTACCTTTTTTGTCGGTAGAAGCCATTTGGCGTATCCGCGCAATGGGCATACGCAGCCCATAATGTGTTGCTACCGAAGCAAGGCAGGCTGCCCCGCAATCGGTAATGTCGTGTTGTTTATAGGTGACTTTTTTTGCCATTTTATGCGGAAAAATCTAATTTAAAGTGGGATTTAACCAGTCGTTCATCTTGTCAAAGAGGAGTTGATACAGTGTTCGTTCGGTAACAGGAAAACGCACCAACGCAGTCATTCCCTTTTTTATCTTTCCCGAAAAACCGTTCTTTAGATATAGCTCACCTTGCTCGGGAACACAGCGTACCCTAAACATGGGAACATCACCAACCACATGATAATCATCTGAAATAGAAACAACTTGAGCCTTTATCATACCCCATTCGGTATAAGGAAAAGCATCAACTTGAACGCGAGCCATCTCATTTAACCTAACAAAAGCAATATCCTTAGGCTGCACATAACATTCAATCAGAATCGATTCGTCGGGACTAATTACAGCAACCGTACTGCCGCTTAGTATGAAATTTCCGACATAAATACCAGAAAACTGCTCAACAGTTCCCGAAACAGGAGCCACAAGCGTATAATTCAAAAGCTCTTTATCATATTGCTGGTAGCGACTTTTTAACTCATTGAGTGACGTTCTGTAACGAGTTAACTCATCTTCCCACCTGCTTTTTTGCTCCGACACCAAAAGCTCCACATCGCTCACCATACTCTTATACATTTGCTCCTCTTTCTCCATCTCTGCAGATGCAATAACCTGATTTTCATACAAAGCCTTACTCCGCTCATACACTTTTTGAGCAGTAGAAAGGCGCGTCTCCAACTCAAACAAACGACGGCGATAACTTGATTCTTGAGCGCGATAAACGGTAGAACGCAATGTGCCCGTTCTCCCCGATATCAGCAACCCCAAATCAGAAATAAAAACCTCCTGTTTCTCTATCTCCGCCGCCATTTCAGCCATACCAATATCTATCCTACCCGCATTCAAAGTAATCAGCGTATCCCCCCTTTGCACCACCTGCCCCTCATGCACATGCACCGTCATCACCCTCTCCGAAACCACCGACTTCACCTCCGTCCTTTCGGTCAACGGTCTCACAATACCTCGCGCCTGCACAGTAATCGGCACCTTAACAAAACACGCCGCAACCCCCGCCGCCAACAACGCCAACAGTACAATGATGTAGATGATTTGGCTACGGGTGGTATTGCGGTGGAATAGATGTTCAACGGTGTGGTCGGTGTAGGAGTGTAACACGATGTATCGTAAGGGAGGTTAAAACCATGTTCCAAATTTATAAAAATGCGTAACAAGCACTGCTATTGTTACTACTAAATTTATGCTTGCATGAGCGATAATCGTCGATATAAGGGGTTTATTATCTATTTCCGCTCTTAAAATATACATATACATAAAGATAAAACCTATTGGGGCAGTGCCGATCATATAAAAAAGAGAATAATTATGAAACGCCCCAAACGCTATTCCGGCAATCAATGCAATGACCCATTTTTTTATTTTAAATCTTCTCAATATCGAAAAAACTAAAGTTTGAAACACCAATGTTTCTATAATTGGAACAAGGATCAATGCATCAACAAGCAAGTAAACAGTTACCTCAAAATTTTCATTTACCAACCGTTCTCGAAACTCAATGTCCGGTATTTTAAGAATTTCTCGGAATAGAGATATTAAGCCTTTTATGGTAAAATAAACTATAGATAAAACTATTGAGTATAGGAAGATATTAGATTTTGCCAGCCAATTGGCGCTTTTTTTTATCTGAGATAAGATGTTATAAACTCTTGATTTTACCATTAATTATGCGATTTAGTGTATTTTTATTTTGCGTTGAAAAAAAGGTAGAGGTTACTGAAATTGGAGATTCATAATGTAACAGGCAACCTCTACCGGATTAACACCCGCTATTTACCGCTTAATAGTCGGCATACCATCATACAAACCATTTGCGTAACCCTCTATGACTGCATTGAGACAATATATAGCTACTTCTCTACAATCTTGGGCTAAACTTCTTCCTGTGATGTATTCATAAATAAAACCAATGACGCCACCATCAGTTTCCATCACTTCTTGATGACACATTTCCACTACTCCATAAGTATTTAAATCAAAAGTTTTCATTTTAATCAAGTTTAACGTCCACATCCTTATGCAGACTCTCGTTTTGTTTCCTGCTCTATTGGCTTCGCAGGTCTTGCCCCGTTTTTTTAATAATGGTATCTGAACTCCATTCATTTGTACAACGCAAAAAAAGATTACCTTTGCGCCGCTTTTGTGCTACTTCCTTACAAATTTTGGAATATAAGCAGGATCGTTCCTGTGTCTTAGGCGTCTGGGAGCAGGGTTGGGTAATTTGGAATCCGTAAGTCTTTTTTTACCTTATCCCTGCGGGCGCCTTATTGTCATCGCTTCCTGCCAACAGACGCACATAATGGCAGAAAGCTATTTAGCTTAAGTTTGTTTTACCCAGCCAATAGAAGCTGCGCCCCCATGTTCGTTTGAGAGAAAAAATCAGAACAGGAGATAGTTCTTTACAAAAAAGCAGACAGGTGCAGCAAAGATGCCCCATGCAGACAAATATCGGCAAAATACACACGGATAGAGCTATAGCTGTAAAGAGTAATTCCATTCTTCTGATTTTTATCTCTTCGCAAACATACAACAAAAAAACATTACGTTTTCTTAAAATAACCTGAGTTTCGCTTAAGCGACAGCTAAGAACAATTGTGTATCGTTGGTTTTTTGGATGTTAAGCGAGGGTTTTTTGGGGAAGAAACAATAAGCAGTTAGAGCACTTAAAATGTTC
>WQYK01000047.1 GCA_009781275.1 Bacteroidales bacterium
AAATGTACCGGATGACGTGATTGCCAAGCTGTTTCAAAATCGGGAGGGACTATTGCCAAAAGATTTAAAAATCAGAAAACCATATAACAATCAATACTTTCTGCTCAAAAGCCGAGGCAGTGCAATCCCCGCCTGTTACCATGCGGCAAGCGGACGCATCACTCCTGTGGAGAAGCGCCGCACCTACGGCATCGAGGCCAGAAATACGGAACAAACCATTGCATTAGACGCCCTTTTGAAGCCCGAAATCAGCCTGGTTTCTCTTACCGGTATTGCCGGCACGGGTAAAACGTTGCTGGCACTGGCAGCTGCCTTAGCTCAGGAGCAGGATTACAAGCAGATCCTCCTCTCCCGCCCCGTCATTCCACTTCAAAATCAAGACATGGGATTTCTTCCGGGAGACATCAAGGAGAAGCTGAGGCCCTATATGATGCCCCTCTTTGACAATCTGTCGGTGATCAAAAACGCCTTTAAGCCCACCTCGAAAGAGGCCTACCGGATTGAGGAGATGCTTAAAACGGAGAAACTACTTATCTCCCCCTTAGCCTACATCCGCGGCAGAAGCCTCTCCGACACCTTTTTCATTATTGATGAATCGCAGAACCTCACCCCGCACGAGGTCAAGACCATCATCACACGCGCAGGTGAAGGCGCCAAGTTGGTCTTTACCGGGGATATACACCAAATCGACTCACCCTATCTGGATGTGCACTCTAACGGCCTGACCTACTTAACCGACAAGATGTTGGGGCAAGAAGTGTTTGCCCATGTCAACCTGGTAAAGGGAGAACGGAGCAAGTTGGCTGAATTGGCCGGAAATATTTTATAAACAGCTCTTTAAAAAGCTGTTCCCGTTGCTATTTTTTCTTAAACAGCGACAGTATAAACAGCAATACAATAGCGCCGACTGTGGCAGAAATCAAACTGCCAATGATTCCGGAAAAAATGTGAATGTTTAGAAAGCTAAAAATCCAGCCGCCAAGTACACCACCGATAATACCTACCAACAGGTTAATTATAAAGCCAAATCCTTTGCCTTTCATAATTAATCCTGCCAAAAAACCGGCACAAAGACCGATCAAAATGAACCAAATGAAACTACTCATAATGTTTTTTTAAATTTGTTTTATAGTTGCTTTATTTATGGCAAAGATACTATTTTTTTCTATATCTTTGTGTTTTTCGTTTCAATTCGAAAATATTATTTAACATATTTACTATCAATAATTTATTATTATGTCAGAGATTAAAAGAGTCTACTATTTTGGCGGAAAAAGCGCCGACGGAGATGGAACCATGAAAAACCTTTTGGGAGGAAAAGGAGCCAACCTTGCAGAGATGTGTTTGCTTGGCCTGCCCGTTCCCGCAGGGATCACCATTACCACAGAAACGTGTATGGCGTACTATGCCAACAATTGTGAATTGCCCAAAGGTCTGATGGACGAGGTGTGGGAAGGGATGAAAAAAGTGGAAGCGGACATGGGCATGAAGTACGGAGACCCCGTATCGCCCCTGTTACTCTCCTGCCGTTCAGGCTCCCGCAAGTCGATGCCGGGTATGATGGACACAGTTCTTAACATCGGTTTGTGCTCCGCCACCATTCCCGGTTTGATTAAAAAGACCGACAACCCCCGTTTTGTTTACGACTCCTACCGCAGGCTGATCATGATGTACGCCGACGTGGTAATGGAAAAAGCAGAGGGGCTCGAACCCTCGGAAGGAAAAGGGATTCGAAAAATTTTGGATGAAATCTTAGACGAGTTCAAACACGAAAAAGGCTACAAATCAGACACCGACCTCACTACAGAAGACCTGATCTCCTTGGCCGACTCCTTTAAAGAGACCATCAAGCGTGTATTAACAAAAGAGTTCCCCGACGATGCGGTAGAGCAGTTAATCGGTGGAATCAAAGCGGTATTCAAGAGCTGGAACGGTAAAAAAGCGGTCTCCTACCGCAGAATCGAAGGACTTCCGGACGATTGGGGTACAGCCGTTAACGTTCAGGCAATGGTTTTTGGCAACATGGGCGACCACTCTGCCACCGGCGTTGCCTTTACCCGCAACCCCGCCACCGGAGACAACATCTTCTACGGTGAGTGGCTGGTTAATGCACAGGGAGAAGACGTGGTAGCGGGTATCCGCACCCCCAATCCCCTTAACGACGACACCAAAAACGAGCAAAACAAGCACCTTCATTCGATGCAGGAGACGATGCCTCAAATCTATAAGGAGCTTTGCGATATTCGTGATATTTTGGAGCAGAGCTTCCGCGACATGCTCGACATTGAGTTTACCATTCAGGAAGACAAACTCTATATGTTGCAGTGCCGCGTAGGCAAGCGCACCGGAACCGCCGCCATGAATATGGCCATGGAGATGCTGGCCGAAGGACTGATCGACGAAAAAACAGCAGTTTTAAGGGTTGACCCCACTCAGTTAGACGAGCTTTTACACCCCATTATGAATCCCGATTCGGAGAAGAACGCCACCCTTATTGTGAAGGGACTACCCGCCGGGCCCGGCGCTTCCGTTGGTCAAGTGGTCTTCTCAGCCGACACCGCCGTGGCGTGGAAGAGAAAAGACAAAAACGCCAAACTAATCCTTCTCCGCAAAGAGACCAATCCCGAAGACATTGACGGAATGGAAGTTTCAGACGGAATTTTAACATCTATGGGTGGGATGACCTCACACGCCGCTTTGGTGGCTCGTGGCTGGGGCAAGTGCTGCATTGTGGGCGCAGGAGCGTTAGAGGTGGACGAAGTGAAGAAAATAGCCAAAATCAAAGGCACCGACCTTGTGATTAACGAAGGCGATGTGGTGAGCCTGAACGGAAGCAAAGGATATGTCTATTCTGGTAAAGTAGACTTGATGGACGCTTCTGAAAACCCCGGCTTTAAAACGTTTATGAACATGGTGGACAAGTACCGTACCATGGGTGTCCGCGCCAACGCCGACACGCCCAAAGACGCCCTCAAAGCCATTGGATTTGGCGCAGAAGGCATCGGTCTTTTCCGTACCGAGCACATGTTTTATGCTTCCGGCGCAGAGGAGCCTCTGTTCCACCTGCGTAAAATGATTTTGAGTGGAAACGAGTTGGAGCGCCGCAAAGCGTTAGACGACCTCTTCCCCTTTGTAAAACGCGACATGAAAGCCACCCTAGAGGTGATGGACGGTCTTCCGCTTACGTTCCGTTTGTTAGACCCGCCTCTGCACGAATTTGTTCCTCAAGAAAAAGCAAAATTAGAAGAGCTGGCTAAGTCGTTAGGCATCTCATTTGAAGACATCGAAGTACGTGGAAAAGCGTTGCATGAATCCAACCCCATGATGGGACACCGCGGCGTTCGCTTGGGCGTCACCTATCCCGAAATCACCGAGATGCAGATTCGCGCCATGTTTGAAGCCACTGCCGAGCTGATCCTCGATGGAAAGAAACCGCTGCCCGAGATCATGGTACCGGTTACCTGCGACGTCTCTGAGTTAGACCTCACCAAAAAGATTGTAGACCAAGTCTATGCAGAAGTGTGCGCCAAGATGAAGTTAGACAAAATCGACTACCTCTACGGCACCATGATTGAGATTCCGCGCGCCTGTCTGTTGGCCAACAAAATGGCCGAATCCTCCGAGTTCTTCTCCTTTGGCACCAACGACCTCACCCAAATGACCTTTGGCTTTAGCCGCGACGACACCGGAGCCTTCTTACACGACTACACCGACAAGAAACTGATTGCCGCCGACCCGTTCCAAACCATTGACCAAAGCGGCGTGGGACAGTTAATGGAGATGGCCGTTGTGCGTGGCCGCCAAACCAAACCCCAACTCAAAGTGGGTATTTGCGGCGAACAGGGCGGAGACCCCGCATCGGTAGCGTTCTGCTTTAAGCATGGGCTTAACTACGTATCGTGCTCGCCGTTCCGCGTACCGATTGCTCGTCTGGCTGCTGCTCAGGCGGCGATTAGGGGGTAATGCCGATCCCAAACCGGACCCCAGTCATCAACACAAAGCCGTTATAACCATACGAAAACGTTGATTTATTGAACTGCGGTTTCTCCTTGTCCAGAATGGAGTAGCGATATGAGACGCCAATAAATGCGTCAAAGAGAAACATCCAGCGGGAAGGCACCTGATAGCCAATGTAATAGTTGACACCCAGTCGGTTTATCGATTGGGTGTCCATTTTGGGGGTCGTATATGTGTATGTGTGATATAACATACCATCTTCTACGTAATCTCTCCACAGCACCCGTGATCCGTAGTACTCAAGGTTGAACAGGTTATACGACACTCCTCCCGCTATGTAGAGGGCTCTTTTGGGGTCAACAAATCGTTTGTAGTTTACATCCAATCCGCTACCGGTTAATTTGGAAAAAGGTTCTCCAAAACCCCAATAGCCAAAGAAATTTGTTTCGTAATCGTTGCCATAATAACAGTAGTTGCCCTCTCTTGTTTTTGAATAGATGGTGGGGCCTAATTGTATCCA
Source organism: Bacteroidales bacterium (assembly GCA_009781275.1). Lineage (GTDB taxonomy): Bacteria > Bacteroidota > Bacteroidia > Bacteroidales > UBA932 > WRBG01. The sequence continues at coordinate 4,478 of WQYK01000047.1, forward strand.
GCCGGGACCGTCGCCCAGACGTATTTCAAGATCAAAGCGCCAACCCCAGTTGAACCATTGCATGGGTTGAAACGCAAGTGTGAACTTTTTTTGTGTCGACAGATAGCTTGGAGGGGGAGCGCCATCGCCTCCACCCTGTGCATGTGCATGTGGAGCAAAGCACCACATCAACAGCAATATAAAAAAGAGCGATTTTCTCACAACATTCACTTTCTTATTTCTATTTTACTCACAAATTTTAGCTTGTCTCCTGAATAATCAAACTGAAACAGTCCCTCCTGAGCTACCAGGATCAACAAGCCATCCACAGGAATCACGTCATACGCCCCACGAATATCCACTTCATCTATCTCGGCAAGGTCGTCTATTTGCCTCAGATTTAATGGATCAGAGATATCGAATACCTTAAGCCCCCGATCGCAGACAAACAATTTGTCGCCATCAATGCCCAACCCCTGAGGGCCGTTCATCACCACCGTCTTTTCGAGGATGGGATCGGTGGGAATTGTGATGTCGTAAATATTTAGGACGTTATTGGGTCTACTGCCGCAACTGCTTTGAAAAGTGTTGAGTGTTACGTATGCATACCCACCTTGCGCCACTACAGGATCGCAACTGCGGAGGTGGCTCACAGCCGACAGAAACAGTGGAAACCGTGGTTCGGTAATGTCATACACATACATTCCGGTGCGGGCGCCCATAAAAAGCAACGAGTCCATCGGAAAGATGGTCTCGATGTCAAAACCCACCGGGATGTCTCTTTCTGGGTAATATTTTGGATTTGCAGCATCTTCAATACTAAAAAGTTTTAATGTAGTGGTAGAGACGGTATAAAGCATGTCTCCCTTGATGGCAAACCGTGCCATGGAGCCGCCTTTGCCATCGGAGCCGGAATCACCGGAACCGCCTTCTTTACTGCACGAAGCGGCAAAAATAATGCCAATAAAAATAAGGATCACTTTTTTCATGACTCAGAAAATTAAGGATTCTTTTTCCACTCTACCAACACATATCCCGCTTTACGTTCAAATCCATAATGATGAAAATCAATGGGAGGTAACGGTTCGGGAAATACCTCCCGGATACGACTGGTCACCTCTCTGCTATCCAGGTCAAAACTCACCAAATCAACCGCATTGTCAAGATATAAGATTTTTCCTTTGACGGCCATATCTATACAGCCGGGGGCAAGGATAAAGCCTTCATTCACGGGGTGGACAGGATTGGCGTTGTTGATGACATGCACCCCTTTGTAACGCTCGTTTACATAGATATAAGGCGCACGGTAGTAGATTTTTCCCGTCTGTACCATTTCGCGTGCTCCGGGAATGTACTTTACCGAACTTTCTAATGTCGCACGGCTTACATAAACCGGCGAATAGACTGGCGTCCTGTTGGCCACAAAAGCCGTTCCGGCAAGGGACACCATGGTTAATAATAGAATGATTTTTTTCATCATCAGGTTTTATCAGTAAGATGCAAAAGTTAACCAAAATGTTGCATTGACCAATCCTTTTTTTTACTTCTTTATTGTAAACAGCTGATTAAACCTCAGATGTACACCAAAACTGTAATCCGTTTTTTTGCGATTGAGGTCGCTGTATGTTTCTACCTGTGCACCGATAACCACTCCTTTGAAGAGCTGCTTGTCAAAAACGATCTTACATGTCAACAGATTACGAATGGGTAACCGATTCTCGGGACGATATGGGTCAAAAGAGCCAAAAAGGGGTTCCCCTTCAAATGCGTAGAACTTATCGGCATGCCAGTATCCTGCCATAAGTTTGAATGGAGATGCGTCCACCGAAAACAGAGAGTACACACCCCATCCCTTGTTAAAAGGCAGAGACGCCGTTATGCTGCATTGATTCCAATAGCCCGCAATGTAGAGGTCTAATCCCGCTGATTTAATCCACTGATGATCTATCCCAAAACGGGAGGATAGGCCTGTTGCTGCATTACCCTGTAAAACCCCAGGTTCGTCATAAACATTAATCTGTCCACCTCTGTGGTGAATAAGTAGTTGTATGGGAACGGTGATGCTTATGGGACTATTGTCGCCCGTAAGCCTCCCCGCTACAGATGTGCCAAATGCAAGTACTTCGTGCACAGGATCGCCACGTTGGATAAAGTGTTGCCAGTCCAACCATACATCTGCAAACCAACGATTTGTGTTCAAAATCATTTGCAAACCGCTTTCCGGCTTGGCAGTAAAATGCCGCTCCCATTGGTACAAAGGCTCAATAAGCCTGTGATTTACACTTCCATACAGGTTCCCCATAACCAAATTAAGATGAGGTGTAAAGGCATATTGAAGCCGCACAAAGGGGTAGAGATTTTCCAACGGTCTGTGTCCCGAATAGCTCACAAAATAGACACCCACTTCGGCTTTGAACTTGTTGGCAAGCTGATACCCCAATGCAAAAGTGGATGCCGTGCCGGGCAGTGTTTGCCCTTCGGCCACAGGGCTAAAGTATTCGTTGTTCTTAAAAAAACCCAACATATCCACCTTTATCGCCAATCTATTGCTATCTATAGCCCATAAAGCCGGTGTTGAAAAGAGTGAAGATTGAAAAAGGTCTTGCGCCCGGACAGAAAAGATGCCGACCGGTACAAAAAAGATCAGCAGTATCAGTCGTGCCATTTAGGAAAATAGCCGTCGTTGGCAAGGCGAAGGCCAATGGCGTAGTAGAGGTAAATATCTTCGAGCGAACCCGATACGTTCCACCAATCGTGGTATTCGTCAGTGGGTTGGTGGTAGGTGCCTGCCCCCCAATATTTGGCTCTGTGCGCTTGGACGGCCTGGGGGTCAATATAGCCTCCTCCGCCCCTGGCTAATGACACGGGAACACCCATCTTGGCAAAGGGAAAGTGGTCGGAGCGATAGTAGCCTCCGGCGGGGTCATAGTTGGAGAAGATGACGTTCCGTCCTTGGGCTGCCGCTGCATCGATCACATAGCGATCGGTTTCCGACTGTCCCGCTGCCGAAATAACAACGTTGGATGTACGCATGTTGTCGCCATAGCTGTCTATGTTAAGGCAGATTGCGGTCTTTTCTAAGGGAAAGAGCGGATTTTGGGCGTAGTACTCGGAGCCAAGTAAGCCCGACTCCTCTGCGGTGACGGCAAGAAAAAGGATAGAGCGCTTGGGACGCTCGGGCAATTGGCTAAAACGTCTGCCCAACATCACCAATGCAGCGACGCCTGTGGCGTTGTCGAGCGCTCCGTTGTAGATGCTGTCGCCTGCAACCGGATATCCAACGCCTAAGTGATCCCAATGTGCGGTGTAGAGAATGTACTCGTCTTTAAGCGATGTTCCCGGCAGGATGGCGGCCACGTTGGCAGACTCCCCAAACTCAATATCGTTGGTCGACTCAATGGTGGTCCTTAGCTTGAGGGGAAAGCTCTTGAATCCCCTCTTTTTGGCGGCTGCCACCGACTGCTCCAACGATACGCCTGCTGCATCAAACAGTTTTTGGGCCGATTCACCCGTTACCCAACCCTGAAAGGGGATGAGTTTTTTGTTTTCTGACTCTGAATAGAGCGACTAGCTCGATGTGGCGCGAGAATATTGAACCACGCTCCAATCGTAGGAGGCGGGCGCTGTGTCGTGAATGATGATGGCTGCTGCTGCCCCCTGCCTGCCGGCTTCTGCAAACTTGTAGACCCACCTTCCGTACCAAGTCATGTTTTTACCTCTAAAGAGGTCATCGTCGTAGAAACCGGGGTCGTTGACCAACATCACCACCACCTTTCCTTTGACGTCGATGCCTGCGTAGTCGTCCCAGCCATACTCAGGTGCGTGAATGCCAAAGCCCACAAAGACAAAATCGGCCTTGTCTATCTTGAGCTTCTCCTCTGCGCGTAAAGTCCAGAGAATAATGTCGTCCCAGTAGCGCAGCCTTACGGTTCCCTTGTTCCCTGTTACCGTCACCTGATTGTTTTTGATCTTTGTCTCTATTCCCAATAGCGGCACTTTTTGCAGGTAGCTGCCATTGGCGGCCGGTTCTAAACCCACCTCTTTGAACCTGTTGGCTATATAGTCCAACGTGGGCGCTTCGTAAGGGGTCAGCGGTTTTCTCCCCCCAAAGCTGTCGCCCGACAATTCGCGGGTGACGGTGCGGAAGAGGGTTTCGTCATTCATGCCCTCAAGGGAAGCGTAAGGATTTCCCGATGAGGTTTGCGCCATTGCCGACAAAGAAAAGGCCAGCGAGATGGCGATGGTACAAAATCTATTCATTTTCTTGCTTCTCCTTTGGCTCCTCTTCTATTTTTACATCGCCTAAATATTTGGGCAACTGCATACCGGCCATGTTAAAGAGGTCGTTTAAGGGTGGAACCGACTGCATCAGGCCGGAGAGGAAATTGGCCGTAGCCGTCTTACCGTTGGTATTGGCGCTGTTTTGTCCGTCCCAAACGGTAATCTTGTCAATCTTAATGTTTTTAATTGCTTCTACTTGGGTTTTGACCAGTTCGGGCAGTTTGTCGGAAATCATCATCAATACCGCTTTTTCTGCATCGTGATTGGCGGCCTTGACAATCTCTCCAAAGCCTGTGGCCTGCTTGGTGAGGATTTCGTTAATCCCTCGCGCCTGCGCCTCCATCTTGGCAAAGATGGCGTCTGCCTGCCCCTTGGCAATGCGGCGGGCGGTCTCTGCGTCTGCCTCTGCCTTGATGATTGCTTTCTCTTTTTCGATCTCTGCGGTCACCACAATGAGGGCGGTTTGGGCGGCGCGCTCACGCTCGGCGCGTACCAATTCTGCTTGACGTTCAGCTTCGTATGCCTCTTCCAACGCTTTGGCGCTCTGCACCTTCTCTGCGGCAATGGCGCGACGCATCGCCTCGGCCTCCCGCTCGCGACGCTCAGCGTCCGAGTTGGCAATCGACACCTTGGCTACGTTCTCTCCCTGTACGGCGGTGGCGTTGGCGTCGGCGGTGCGCACGCGGGTATCGCGCTGCGTTTCTGCAATTCTGATGTCTTTATCCCTGTCAGCCTCGGCCTTACCGATTTCACCAAATCGATTTTGTTCGGCTACGCTCTTTTTGGCTTCGTTAATCGCTTTAGCAGCGGCCTCTTTACCCAGAGCCTCAATGTAACCGGACTCATCGCGAATGTCGGTGACGTTCACGTTAATCAATTTTAAACCGATTTTACGTAACTCCAACTCGACGTTTTGACTCACATTAATCAAAAACTTATCGCGGTCGGCGTTAATCTCTTCAATATCCATGGTGGCAATCACCAGACGCAACTGACCAAAGAGGATGTCTTTGGCAAGGTCTTGAATATTCACAATCGACAAACCCAACAGACGCTCCGCCGCATTGATCATGTTGTCGGGGTCGGTCGAGATACCCACCGTAAAGCGACAAGGCACGTCCACGCGAATGTTTTGCTTACTCAAAGCGTTGGTAAGGTTACACTCGATCGGAATCGGCGTTAAATTTAAGAATGAATAACTTTGAAACACAGGCCATATAAAAGCGGCGCCGCCGTGAACACATTTGGCGGAGCTCACCCCGCCCTCCTTGTTTTTACCGGTTTTACCATATACAACCAAAATACGGTCTGACGGACAACGTTTGTAACGCGACAATACC
>WQYK01000048.1 GCA_009781275.1 Bacteroidales bacterium
AGACAAACTCTCATAAAACTCTAAAGAAATACGAGAGACGGTCTGACGAATGGCAGTGCCCGGTAAACTAGTTGCATAGCTGTTGTCAGGTATAAGTAAACGTGTAGTTGGTCGGGGGCTTACGAAAAATCCAGATCTATTGAATTTGTTTTAAAACATGGAATTTATCACCTCGCTAAATCATTTTATCATTCACACGAATTAAAGAATGGTAGTGATGCTTCTCTTTGTGCGTTTATCATAGATGCAGATCCTAATAAAAAACTTAGCTTAGAAGAAAATAACAATCCCGCATTGGTACATTTTCTTGCTTTGTATGAGAAGAAATTTAAGCACTACGCAAAAAGTATTTCTGATGATTTTGCACATTTGGAGGAACGCCAAAAAGAAAGAGAAGAAAGTGAAAGAACTTCGTTTCGTTCGCGTGTATTAAACTCGTTTTGTGAAAACGCTCTAATTGAATACGTTTATTGTAAAACACTCTTTGAATCCAAATATAATAAGTTAATAAAAATTGGTGCTTCAGATGTCACGGATCCTGAATTACAAGTTGATCATCTTGATGTTAAAAGAAAAGATTTGTATAAAATAGCACTAAACATAGAAAACTCCATAAGGTATATCAAATATATCCAACAAAAGAATTGGAAAATATTGGATATGTCCCTCTCTGCAATCACACATAGAGCACTTGAAACAAGTAAAAAAGCCTCGAATACAAGTGTTATCTTAGGTATTCTACGGGTAAGATTTCTTCAAAAAATTACATAATTCTACAGAACACTTATAATCAAGCAACTGGGGGACTCACACAGCACAAAGCAACACCTCAGCATCAATACCCAATTTTTCATGCATACGACGAGCAATACGTAAAGTCGGCTCGGACTTGCCCGTAAGGTATTCGCTAACACGAGGTGCGCTGATTCCAAGCATCTCTGCCAATAGTTTTTGGGTTAAGTTCTGTTCTGCCATGCGGGTTTTGAGCACGTCGGCCAATGATAGCTTACCAATAGGGTAGTGCTCTTTTTCGTAGTCGGCCACTAAATCGGAAAGCAAATCTAATTCAATAAATTTACGGTCGGTAGAGGGGGTTTCGTTGCCTACTACTTGGAGCAGTTCTTCTATTCGTTCACAGGCGGCATTATATTGTTGTTTGGTTAGCATGGTTGTATCCGTTTATATGGTTGAACAATCTTTTATTTTACTGTATTCGGCGTGAGTGCCTATAAATCTGAGATATACTTTTTGAGAGGCAAAAATCACAATGGCTACAATCCTGTACATGTTTCCGCGGACATTAAAAACAAAACGGTTGTTGCCAATGCTGTCTGTGCTGCCAAAAGTTTGCCGTATATCTGCAAAACAACTCCATCGGCATTGCTCGGTTTTAATATACCATTCGTCTAATGCTAATTTGGCATCGGCGTGTTGAGAGGTATATTGTGCAATGGCTTTGTAGCTTACAATTCGCATCGGTTTATATTTCTTGCAAAGATGAGGTGATTATTTTGAAAATCAAAATTTTTTATACAAATAATAAAATAAATGTTTTGAAAATGGTTTTGAGATTAATAGCAAAATTAATATCTAAGCCTGTAATCACATTTAAGAAAATTGTTTTATCTTTGCAAATAGATACATTTTGCGTATCTAAATGCAATCTACAAACAATGAACACAAATAAAGCAATGAATCACAACTACATAGAAAGTTTTCTACACACAATTAGAGCAAGTGGTCGTTATTCTTTTACACTCGAAGAGCTTAAAAATGAGTTCGATTTACCATATTTAACCATAAAACAAAACCTTTATAGACTGAAAGTAAAGAAAAAAGTAGCTCAAATCCGTCAGGGTTTCTACGTGATTATTCCACCTGAATATTCAGCATCTGATATATTGCCATCATCGTTGTTTATTGACAGTATGATGAGGTATCTAGAAAAGCCCTATTATTTGGGGTTGTTGTCAGCGGCAGCCTTGCATGGCGCTGCTCATCAACAACCGATGGTCGACTTGGTGGTTACTCAAACGCCTGCACCTCGAAATATCAGCAATAAAAAACTGAAAATTCTCTTTTTTTCGAAAAAAACACTGTTGGACGAAGGAGTGGTTCAAAAGAAAACGCCAGCGGGTTATATCAATGTTTCATCGCCTGAGTTAACTGCTTTCGATTTATTGGAAAATATTCACTCTTTTGGATTAAATCGTATAACGACCGTTTTACAGGAACTGTACGAAGAGATGTTGCCATCACGACTCGCTAAAATGGCAAAACTTATTGATAATAAAGCGAATATTCAGCGATTAGGGTATATTTTAGATAGAGTAGTAAACGAAGAAAAATTAGCTAGTTCTTTATATAAAGTTTTGAGTATAAACTCTTTTTCACCTGTCCCATTATCACCTAAGAAGGGGAGAAAAGGAGAGATTGATAGTAAATGGAAAATAATTATTAATATGCAAATAGAAAGTGATTTATGATAGCAAAGCCATATTTGGAAGAATGGAGAGCACAGGTAAGTTGGCGTGCTGATGGACAAGTAGAGCAGGATTTGGTGATTTCAAGGGCAATTGTTGAGATTTTTTCTGATGATTTGCTGCGCAATTCTTTGGCATTCAGAGGCGGAACAGCTTTACATAAACTGTATATTACTCCTCAAATTCGTTATTCGGAAGATATTGATTTAGTGCAAATAAGAGTCGAACCGATTAAAGAAACAATAGACAAAGTCCGCAAAGTGTTGTCGTTTCTTGGAAAACCTGTTATTAAACAAAAAATTCATAATAATACGCTGGTTTTCAGATTTGATAGCGAAATTCCACCAGTGGTCAGTATGCGCTTGAAAATCGAAATTAATACGCGAGAACACTTGAATATTTTGGGTCTGTTGGAAAAACCATTTGAGGTAAGAAATTCTTGGTTCTCGGGACAATGCAATGTAATTGGTTATACGATAGAAGAACTGTTGAGTACCAAATTAAAGGCGTTGTATGGTCGCAAAAAAGGTCGTGATTTGTTTGACCTGTATTGGGCGTTGACACATTTGGACATCGATATTGAGGAATTATTGCATTGCTGCAAAATCTATTATCAGCATGCAGAGTTAAAACCGCCGACTGTTAAACAATTTGTTAGGAATATGGAAGAGAAATTGTCAGATCCAGATTTTACAAATGATATTTTTACACTACTGAAGCCAAATGTGGAGTTTGACAATTTGGAAGCATGGGAATTGGTAAGGAAAAAGTTAGTGGAGAAATATCATTGCTAAATAAAAATCAAAAGCTATATTTGTACTTCATTTTTATCTGTTTTTGTTATGTTAGAGATTATTCGACAATGCTTTAAACAGCATTTTACTGCCAACGGAAAGCTCTATGCCGCGCCGGGCAGAATCAACTTGATTGGAGAACACACCGACTATAACTTGGGCTTTGTGCTGCCGGGGGCTATTGACAAATCGTTTTATATGATGGTTGCGCCCAACGGAACACAGGTTTGCAATGTGTTCTCGCCCCATTTTAATGCCATGGTATCGTTTAATGTTGACGATACCGACATACCTGAGGCTCAATGGAGTCGATACGTTTATGGCGAAGTGAAAGAGTTGCAGGCATTAGGTTGTAAAATAGGTGGATTTGATGCTGTGGTGGCTTCCGATATTCCGATTGGTGCGGGCATCTCATCGTCGGCTGCTTTTACGACGGTAACGGGCGTCGCTTTAAATGACCTTTTTGATTTGGGATTGAACCGTATGCAGTTGGCAAAGGCGGGGCAAATGTGTGAACACCACTATGTGGGCGTGAGGTGTGGCATTATGGATCAGTTTGCGTCGCTTCATGGGGAAGAGGGGAAGTTGATTCGGTTGGATTGCAGGTCGCTGGAATACCAATTGGTGCCATTCTCTCCTCAAGGGCTCAAGATTGTTTTGTTAGACACGCTGGTTAAGCACTCGTTAGCTTCCAGTGAATACAACTTGCGGCGCGCCGATTGCGAAGCGGGGGTGGCGCACCTTAAACAGAGCTATCCACATATCGAATCGCTGCGGGATGTTACGATGGAGATGTTGGAGGCGCATCGATCGGAGGTTACGCCTGTGGTCTATAACCGATGCAGTTTTGTTATTGAGGAGAATCAACGGCTTTTGGATGCGTGTGCGGCTTTGGAGCAGGGAGACTATAAGAGCGTTGGGCTCTATATGTATGGTTCGCATCACGGTTTGAGCAAAAAGTATGAGGTGAGTTGTCCCGAGCTCGACTTGATTCAGGAGGTGGCCCAAAAACATGACGGCGTTCTGGGCGCCAGAATGATGGGTGGCGGCTTTGGGGGATGTACCATCAATTTGGTGCAGGAAGAGGCTGTGGAGGACTTTATTTTGGCCTGCAAGGAGCGTTACAATAAAAAGCTTTGGAAAGAGCTTAGGCCCATTGAAGTGGCTATTGGCTCAGGCGCCCGGATTATCTCATAATTCCGCGTTCGTTTAACGCACGGTGGTATGCTCTGGCGTTACGGAGGTGGTCATTGTAGTTAGTGGTAAAGATGTGGGAGCCGCTAAAATCGGATTTGGCGCAGAAATAGAGATAGTTGTGTGTTTCGTAATTTAATACGGCCTCCAACGTGGCGATAGAAGGTACACAGATGGGGCCGGGAGGTAAGCCTCTGTGCATGTATGTATTGTAGGGAGAGTCCACTTTTCTGTCTCTGCTGAGCACCCTGCGGATGGGGGTCGACTCGCGCAGGGAAAAGATGAGGGTGGGGTCGGCCTGAAGGGGCATTCTGATTCTGAGGCGGTTCATATAGACGCCGGCAACGGTGGCCATCTCCGGCTGGTATCTGGTCTCTTCATAGACAATAGAGGCTAAGGTGCTTACCTGATGCAAAGAGAGCCCAATCGAAGCCGCCTTGTTGCGCCGTTCCTCACTCCAAAAAGTGTTGTACTCTTTGTAAAGCCGTTCAATAATTTTCTCGGCGGGCGTTGTCCAATAGACCTGATAGGTGTTGGGTAAAAAGAGACAAAAGAGCGAAGTGGAGTCAAAACCCATGGGGCGAATGAACTCCTCGTTGGTGAGGACGAGCAGCATCGACAACGAGTCGGCTTCGATGTTGCGGGTGAGCACTGCCGACAGTCGCTCCACAGAGCGGATATTTCCAGATATCACCAAATTAACAGGCGATTGCAGCCCAAGGGCAAAGGTGCGCACAATCGCTTTGTTGTTCATTCCTGATGTGAGTTCGTACCGACCTCCTTTGACGCGTTCGGGAAGTTGTTCTTTGTTTGCGGCACGAATAAAGGAGTTGCGTTTGAGCAGAAAATGTTGCGCATCCAACGAATCGAGAAGGGTATCAAAGGTGGCATGGGTGGGGACATAGATAACAACGGGCTCCTCTAAAGGGCCAATGTTGGGATGATGAAAAGTGTAGTAGTAGCGCAGCGCAACGCCACCCGATGCAGCGCCCAACGCGAGCAGCACAACGCCTATAGCGATGAGCGCTCTTTTAAAACCTCTTTTTTTATTCATGGCTTGCGTAACAGGATCTCTCTTCCTTCTGTAAGATATTCGTTTTTATTTATTTTACTGTATTTGCTAATGGAGGCAAGGCGCACTCCGTATCTTTGGGCAATCGTGCGAAGTGATTCGCCCTCTTCTGTAATGTGTTTGGGAAACTCACGTGCAGACTGCTTCTTCTTTTTGGCCACATATACCACTGTTCCGGGTGCAATCGACCCATCTTTTTTAAGGTCGTTAAAGCACAGTATCTCCCGTTTAAAGAGTTTAAACTCTCGAGCCAAAGATGCGTAGGTATCTCCTGGTTGAGAGAGGATAAAAGAGACGTTGTTTAGTTGATATATGGTGCGATATAGACTTGCCGTATAGAGAGGCGATTGGGAATCGGGTTGAATAATAACGGGCTTCTCCAATACTTTGGGCGAGGCGGGTAAAGTGGTTACGGGGCGGTCATATTCATAGAGTTTGGACTCTTCGATCACCCTGATTAAGATTTCTGCATATTGCGGATTGACGGCGTAACCGGCGCTCTTTAATCCATGCGCCCATCCCTTATAGTCGTATGGCGACAAGTCAAACAAAAAAGCGTACCGCGTGCGATACCTCAGAAATTCTGCATGGTCTTTAAACGACTCTGTCGGATGGTCGTATTTGCGAAAACATTCATTGGGAGCGTCATCGGTATGGGCAACGGTTTTTCCGGTCCAACCTGTGTGGCACTTGATGCCAAAGTGGTTATTGGCCTCCCGCGCCAAACGGCTCGTTCCGTTGCCGGACTCCACAATCGCTTGGGATAAAATGATGCTGGCCGGTATGCCGTATTCCCGCATATTTTTAATTGCAAGATCTTTATATTGCAAAATATATGCCTGACGAGTGGTCAAACTTTGCGCATATCCGCCTCCCGATGCACACATCAGAAATGAAACAGATACCAATAGAAAACGAATTTTCCCCATAATTCCACAGATAATCCACAAAAATAGTAAATTTGCCAATATTTTCACACCTTACGACATGAATTCGCAAACGATTATCATTAATCTATTTGAAGCCAATGACTCGACAGAATTAGAAAAAGCAGATCAAGAACTGCTCTCCTCTGCCGTTCAAGCCACGCTGGGCGCCTATACCCCTTACTCCCATTTTAAGGTAGGAGCGGCCGTCCGCATGAGCAACGGCATCATCGTTACCGGTAACAATCAGGAAAATGCGGCATATCCATCTGGTTTGTGTGCAGAAAGAACGGCGCTCTTTTACGCCCATTCTCAATATCCCCATCTTGCTGTAGAGGCAATGGCCATTGCAGCGCAATCAGGTGGCGCACAAACGGCTGATCCTGTGTATCCTTGTGGCGCTTGCAGGCAAGTGATGCTCGAATCTCAAAAACGGGCGGGTAAACCTGTGCGGGTGATTATGGGCGGAGCACAAAAGATTCAGGTTGTGGAGAATGTAGGGGATTTGTTGCCGTTGGGGTTTGAGGAGTTTTAATCAATGACCCAAATCGGAGGTGGCAGCGGCGGCAGCGACAACAACTCAGTGGAGGTTTTTGTGGTGGGGGGAAACTCAATAATATCTGTTTCCAGAAACCACTCTATGGAGAACGGTTCTCCTGCAAGTTGTTTGATCCTTTTCACAATAGCAGCGCGGCTGGGGGCATTAAAATAGGCGATCGTAGTACCTCTCATGCGGTTATCGTCTTCAGACCTCCAGACGCCTGTCGAAAAGTAGTATCCTCCCTCAAAAACACCCACCATGGGGTATTTGGGATGTCCGATAAAATCTTTCCAAATCACCTTTGAAGGATCATTGGTGATATCAACATTGGTGCATCTCCCAAGGCTTTGAAACCAAGGAATATCTTCCCTGCTTCTTGTTTTGGCAGTTTGTTCATTAATATATTCATCGGCCAACATACCAAATCCATGCCCTCCCGCTTCATGCTGAACTATATATTCAAAAGCAGGAGCATATGTCGGACAGATGGCAATAGCTCTGCCGGAGTTCCAAAAAAAGCAGGTACCGCCATACTGCATCGAGTTTGCTACTAATATGACGACTGAGTTATCAAGAGCTCCAATGGGGGCTTTTTGTGCGTAAGTAAAACACAAATTGCTATTGGTTACTACCCGGGGACCTTCATCATGAAAAGTAGAAAACTTAGTATTTTTGGCTACACCATCGGTACCAATTTGGCTTTCGGCAGATACAGCTCCCACTATGTATGCGTTAAAGTAATTCCGGTATTCTTTATATGGCTGTATATCAAAGAACATCTCGATAGCTGCTTGCATATCTCCCTCATATTTTCCTAAGGCGATATCTTCTGCAGTATAGCCATCGCCCAAAAAGACAAGGTCTATTCCCGGACCCACTGTTTTTGTCTGAGCTGCATACCAGTCACCATCTCCAAATTTGATCTCTGCATGGGTCACCACAACATCAATGGTTGCAGCCGTTCCACTGCCATCGGTCGATGTGGCCCTGATAGTGGTTTTACCTTCACTTATGCCTGTTAAAACGCCCGTCACAACATTTACAGTGGCGATGTCAGGACTTAAGCTATTCCACACTAAGTTCTTATAAGTGGCGTTGACAGGAACAACCGTTGCCGTCAGGGTGATGACTTTACCCATCTCTACTGTCACATCTCCTGGGTTGATGACAACTTCCGTTACTTTGTTGATCGTGGTGATGGGTATGGTTTGCCAATAGAACATGGGGAGCGTACCTCCCCATTTCCATGGATTGTCATTGTTATTGCCAAATGTCCACATCGAGGCTTGCCACCACTCTTGCATATTTTCGGAGCCAAAGGGTGTGATGTCTGCTCCGTCTACTCGGTCATTGCCTTTATTAAGGCTTTTAGGAGCACCATTCACCTCTATGGTCATGATTCTCGCCCAATTATTGGCAAGTGTACCGCTAGAAAAACCACCTGTCACGCGCCCTACTTCTCCCTTGCTGTTGAGACAGGGGTTGAGCGCAACACAATTGATGATAGTGCCTCCATTATACCCAACACCTCCCGCAACTCCGCCCACATACCTATTGCCACCGACAGTACCAGTGGCATAGCAATTGGCTAATCTGCCATCGTTGTACACAATTCCAGCAACTCCACCTACATACTCGTCGCCACTGACTGCGCCGGAAGTGTAACAATCGGTTACACTTCCGTTGTCAACACCTCCGGTTACACCGCCAACATATAAAGTGCCACTAACATTACCCGTTACATAACAATTGGTTATAGAACCGCTACTACTGCGGGTAACTCCTGCTACGCCGCCCACAAAATTGGTTCCGACAATGCCGGCTTCGGCCATTTCTATTCCAAGATTTTTAATGCTTCCTCTATTTTCTGCTATAAGTCCTACTCCATTAGGGGTAACCCGTCTTGTCCAAAAACTTGTTATCTTGTGGCCTGCACCGTCTAAGCTACCGGTAAAAGAGATAATTGGGATCCATCCGGAGCCGCTGGACCAAAGAAAAACGTTGAGATCAATATCTTTTTCTAATTTGTAGTGGTAGGACGTGTTGTTGCGTATAGCATCTAACTGTTTAGCCGTAGAAATGATGAAGGGATGATCCGGCGTGCCGTCGCCCTTTTCAAACAATGGCGCAACCACCAAAGGAGTGTCCTTTTTGCAAGAAATAGATGTGATGATTGCCATTCCCAAACAGAGGAGCAATCGTAATGCTTTTTTAAAGGGATCTATTTTGCTTTTCATATCGATGATATTTAGAAACTGTTTAAATTTTGCAAAAACTAATATAAATATTTGAATATCAGTTTGTTGATTGGGAATTATTTTGTATCTTTGTGATTATCAACCACGAAAATCACAAAGGATGATCAAAACAAATTACCCAACCAACGTAACCGATAAACAGTGGCAAGTTATAGAGAAAATTTTAGATGGCCAAAAAAGAAAGAGAAAACATTCATTACGAGAGATTTTCAATGCTCTTTTATACCTTCTCAAAACAGGGTGTCAGTGGCGTATGTTGCCCTTAGGTTTTCCCAAATGGGAATTAGTCTATTACTACTACAGTCGCTGGAAAGATGATGGCACATTTGAAGAAATAAATGAAATACTGCGCAATATGATAAGAAAGCAAAAAGGGAAGCCTCTTTCACCGAGTGTTGGATTGATAGATTGTCAAAGCGTTAAGACTACCCGAGTAGGCGGAGAAGCGCGTGGATATGATGGCAATAAGAAGGTAAAAGGACGAAAACGCCATATCATTACAGATACTAACGGCTGCCTCCTGTCAGTTGTCATTCATGCTGCTAATGAGCATGAGAGTCAAACAGGTCTTGGCGTAATGAACACGCTTCAATATCGTTTCAATAGAATGCAGAAAATCTATGCAGATGGCGGGTATCGGGGCGAATTGGTCGGTCAAGTAAAACAACAATTGGGATGGGACTTGGAAATAACCTTACGGTCAGATAAAACATCAGAATTCAAGCCATTGCCTAAACGGTGGATTATTGAAAGAACTTTCTCATGGCTTGAAAATTTCAGGCGGTTAGCCAAAGATTACGA
>WQYK01000049.1 GCA_009781275.1 Bacteroidales bacterium
AAAGATGTTGCCCGTTCTGGGATGGGGCAAACCTTGGCGCTCGCCGGTGATAAAATAGACGGGACGGCCACTACCCGGGCCCCAGCCGTAGTCGACCTTGTCGGTGCTGGGCAGGCGAAAACCGGCGTGGTCGCGGTCGTCGGCAATCTGGTTGTACATCTCACGGGGAGCTGGATTCATCTTGATTAACCACTCTAAGCCCCAGCGAATTTCGTCCAAAATGTCGGGGATCCCGTTGGACCCCGGACGGCCGTTGGCGTCGTAGTCGTCCCTAAACACTGACTTGTCTTTGGCTTGCTGGTATGCAAACATCATCTGATAGGTGGCGTTGGCCGACGTGGGAAGGTATTGCAAATAGTCGGTGGCGTCGTGCCATCCACCGCGTACATCGATCTTCTCTCCGGTGCGGGTGGGATGGTCAACAATAAAGCCGTCATGTTGATGACACAAGGTATCTAAGTAGGGATTGAAGCCGCAACGCTGCTGACGCATGTAATTGAGCAGATAGTCCGACGCGCCGTCGTAAACATTGGCGGCAATGGTAAATTGGGGCGACCGCACTCCGGCGGCCTCTATATAATAGGCTCCCTCGGCGTGCACAGCGGTAAAGTCAAGCCTGTAAGCCAACTTCATACCCCAGTAACCGGCGTCGGCGGCTTTGCCCTTGCCGGAGAATACCGGCTGATGGGTTCGGGCGTCGCAAAGAGAGAAGTCAGGCGTCGCCTCTTCATTAGAGATCAGTACTGCCACCTTGATGTCGTGGGGTAAGTATCCCAATTGGTTTACCCGCACCCAAGACGATTGGGCAAAAAGTGAAAACGACAAAGTCAGGGGCAGAATCAACAGCAAAGAGCGCCGCAAAAGGCAGCCAAAAGAAGAAGAAACGTTCATAGTTTTAGTATATTAAAAGATATGGAACAAAGATAGCTAAAAAATCGGATTGTGCCACTCTTCGTTCCTGTAGTGGGGCTTTTGAAGCGGCTCCCGATCGCGGCTCAGCAGAGTGTGGTAGAGCGGATCGGAGAGCAACTCTTCCAATTGAAAAAGATTTCCGTCCACCAAAACCGTTTGCCAAACCAAGCGCACCCCATGGCTGTAATCAATGTAGTTATTTATGTGAACATTGTTGGCGGGTTGGATCGGCCTGCCATCTAAAGTGTGCCAACCATAGATGGTGACATGGTTCACACGGGAAGTGTCCGACAATCGGTCGCATACCACCACATCTTTTTTGGTGCCTGCGGTAAAGGTTCCAAAGGACATTCCTGCGGCAAATTGCTGTGCGCTTATGACTTTAGAGTGATCGTAAAAGAGATCGACCTCCTCGTTACGACGACCGCGGGGCTTATAGGTAAAGGGTTCTAATTTGCAAACAGCGTGTTCATAAATGATGTCCACCATCTTGGGCGTAGGCATAGAGGCGCCCCAGGCGTCCGCGATCTGTTGCGCCGACAAGGGGCTCATGGGAATCCTAAAAAAATCGGCATCGGAGCCCACGGCCAGGTAGTCGGGAGTGGTCCAAAAAGTGACTTGATGTACCGTCCCGTTTCTGTCTGCGGCTTCAATATCGATCCTCACTTCAGTGCGCAGCCATTGGGGAATATTCCCCGACATAAAAGCATCGGCAATAGCCGCCTCCCGCTCATCTAAAGGCAAGGTGCGAATCTGTTCGTAAAAAAGGGAGCCTGAAAGAGCGTTCGCTTCACGCGGAGGAATCGTTCATATCGTCGAACTCTTCTCAGATACCTCGTGCCCCATCTTCTTAATGGCATCCATTAGTTTGGTCTTGTCAGTTCTATCTGCCTGATACAAAATCCATACCTCTTTTTTTTCAAGGCTCACTTTCATGTCTTTAACCCCTTTCTCAAAGGGAAGTTTAGACTCGATTTTTTTCTGACAACTGGCGCAATCAATATCGACGCTAAAGGTCACCTCTGCCTCCCCCTTTTTGAGGGTTCTGGTTTGGGCAAACGATTGAGTAGAGAAACTGAGGCAAAAAATGCCGAGCAGCAGGGTGGTGAAAATGTGTTTGGGTTTCATGATAATATTTAATGTTTTATGTGTGATGTGTTATATCTGTAGGGGCGGGTTTCACACCCGCCCTATTTCCACAATGTGAACCTAAGGCCCGCATATACCTTTCGTCCCATCAGCGGCCCCCAAATCACCGTAGCATTAAAGTCACGGGAAAAAGGATTCTCTGCATCGATGATGGGATGCGGTTGCCTGTAGTTGAGAAGGTTTTCGCATCCTATATAGATGTCTAAATCCCTAAGTTTACGCGTAATCTGAGCGTAGAACATGGGATAGACAGGCGAGTAGTCCCCTTGAACAAAATTGGGCAGACGAGAGGGGCCGTTGATCTGCGCCGTAGCATCAAAAGTCCAGATGTTCATACGAGTGGCGTACTGCATATTGAGCACCCCTTTGTACTTGCTCATCAGAGGACGCTCAACGGTGCCCTGTCCGTGAAGGTGGACACGGGCGTCTGTATGCCTAAAGGTGGTGAGGATAGAGAAGCGCTCAATCGGCTCAAGCATCAAGTCAACCTGAAATGTATTGGTGAACGAAGGTCCGTCCAAATTGTAAAACCATACATAATCCGGATCTCGTTCCTGATCGATCAGCACCTGCTTTTTAAAATCGGTGCGAAAGTAGTCAAAACTCAGTGACGACCTCTCTCCATAGCCCAAAGGAAAGTAGCCGGTCAGGTTTAGGCCGTAGGTCCACGCCTGTTCCATATCCAAATTGGGATCAAACCTTAAATAACGACCCGTGGACAAGATGCCCATGTTGTCGGCGATTAAGTTGGGGGTGCGGTAGCCTTTTCCACCGGAAGCCCTAAAAATCAGATTCTCCGTAAAGTCATACTTGATATTCGCCCTGGGAGAAAAGAGCCATCCGTAAAGGTTGTTATAGTCAAGTCTGGAACCCAGCACAAAAAGGAATTTATCCGCTCCGTGAAGGGTGTATTCGCCGTAAGCGCCCCAGGCGTGCTCTTTACGACCTAGAGGAGAGAAGTAATATGCAGGTGTAATCACATTGGGGTTATGGGTAAAGAGCTTAGACAAATCTTCGTCAATTTTGTCATAATGCCCGCTCAAGCCTAAGTTAAAGCGATGCGCCTCCCCAATGCCAAATTGAAGCATTAGATTGGCAAACAGTGAGTTTTCGACGGCGTTGTAGCTCTTATCTAACATACCAAAATAGGAATCCAAGGCATGGTACGTATAGTCAACCACAAAGGCCACATTGGGGGATACGGCGGAAGTCTCTGTTCCGGGTTTTTTGAGGGGAATTCCCACTTTGGAGTAGAGGTTGATGCCTTGGTTTTTTATATTTGATTTCCATAATGGGATAAAGGCACAATAGCTTGAAATATCCTGAGGCGCAATAAAGGCATGGTCACTTTGACCCGCCTCTCTTGTCTCATGCAGCGCCCTAAAGCCAAAGCGCCATTGGGCGCCATTATCTGCCAGATACATCCAGCGATTGGCAAAGTTGTATTGAAACGTGAGCGGCTCGTCTAAAAAACCGTCGTGGTTGCCGTCGTGCGGTTTGGGGTCTGTAGAGAAGTGTCCCAACAGTACGGTGCTCCACTTTCTGTTGAGCTGGAGCGATGAGGCTATGTTGGCTTCTGATCTGAGTGAGTTGGCAAAGAATAGGTTAACAAACAACGGATTCTCTGTAGTGGGTTTGCGGTACTCCATATTGATTTGCCCGGTGATCGCCTCGTAGCCGTTTACTACCGATCCGGGGCCTTTGGCGATTTGAATGCTCTCCAACCATTGGCCCGGGACAAAACCCAGTCCAAAGGGGGTCAGGAGACCCCGCATGGTGGGGCGGTTTTCGTCCGACATTTGGGTGTAGATGCCCGACAGACCCAACAGCCTGATTTGTCGGGCGCCGGTCACGGCGTCCGCATAACCTACGCTTACGCTGGCAGAGTTTTCAAAACTCTCTGCCAAGTTGCAACACGCCATTTTGCAAAGGCCTGCGGCGGAGATCACTTCTGTACGGATGGGGGCGATTCTTGAGAGGTAGTTTCCCTCTTGCCGACCGGTCACCACCGCAGCGTCTAATACGTTTTGTTCCTTTAGGTTAAAGGTGATCTCTTTGGAGAGATCGGATACCTCTAAGGTGTCGGCCACATAGCCGATAAAGGAAGCGATCAAAAGGCGGGAGTTGTTCATCGGTCGATCGATGGAAAAGCGACCGTGTTCGTCGGTATTGGCTGCTTGTGTGCTGTTTAACCAATAGACGGTGGCCATGGAGAGCGCTTCTCTACTGCCGGTGCTCCTTGTGCCGTAGACGGCCCCTTTTACTGTTTGGGCTGACAGGGTTGCGGGGGGGAGCAGCAAAAAGAGAAGGAGGATAAAGGGGGGAATATAGAAAATAATTTTTGAGTGGTTCATTTTTTTACGATTGAATAATTGGTCGATTGCATAATAAAGATTGAGGTTCCTGCACTATTAAAAATAGTGCAGGAATGACGCTTGGTGAACGAATTGACTACAATCGTAGGGGGGTGTGCAATGGGGTGAGGCCCCCTCCGGGGCCACGCTCATAAAAGGCGAGGGTATTTTTGGGACAAAACGTGGGGAGGTGGTTGGGTTCGACGCCGGGAATAAAATCTAAGATCGTTTTTGGAAGATCGATTTTTATTTGATTGGCTACGTTTTGCGCTTTGTCTAAGATATATACCAATGTGTGGCAGCAACGGCCGTCGTGCTTGTCGCAACCGCATGCTTTATGTTCGTGGTCGTGGTCATGGTCGTGGCTGCTACTGTGGTGCTCGTGTTCGCACATCGCTTCTCCGGCCAGCAGCTTAACTTGCGAACTGCCTTCTGCACTACAAATATGCACGCCAAACCCCATGCTTGTAGCTATGTAAGCACAAGCAAGCATGAATGCAAGCATATATAAGACCACTTTTTTCACTGATGCAAATATATAAACTATTTGGTATACTTATGCAAATACAGCAAAAATCGCGCCATAATTATCGCGATCCCTCTATGGGAATATCATCGGGTTCTGTTCCGCAAGTGGGAAGGTAGCAGGTATAAATGCTCTGAGGATGGGCAGGTTGGTACCTGGGGCAACTTCGTAACCACTCGGGTAGTTGCGTGTCCAGTGGGTGTCAAAGGCGCTCCAGTTGCCCTCAGAGGCGTTTTTGTAGTGCGCAGCGCTGGTGGCGGTTGCGTCTGCAAAGGAGACGTCTGCGCCCTCTTGGGTGCTGCCGCCTTTGGGGCCAACGGTAAACTGTGAAGATCCATAGTACATCCCCATGGTGGAGATTGCATAGTTATTAGTCAGCGTGTTACCACTTGCTGCCGATCCTACAACCCTCCCAACGACACAAGCGCTGCTCGCAACCGTCAGCCTGCTATTTAATGCATAACAGTTGATAATCGTACCGTTGCCTTGGTATCCGACGATACCGCCGGCAATAAAGGCTGATGTGACTTCACCTGTGTTAAAACAGGTTTCGATTTGGGCTGAACTGTTATCACCTGCAATACCTCCTCCATAACTATTTGAATTTACAGCTGCTACGTTATAGCTATTCCTCACAATGGCGCCTGCATAGGCGTTAAAGCCCACAATGCCGCCTGTTACAATGGTACCGGTTACCGCTCCTCTGTTGTAACATTCTTGAATGGTGGCGGTTTTAGGCGCTCCGCCAATGTTGACCGCTGTAATACCGCCCGACTGCGTACCTGTGCTGATCACATCTCCTGTGTTGTAGCATTTTTCAATCATGGCATTTCCCGACCCTGCACCGTTCCCGTGACTGCTCTCCCCTACTATACCGCCCGTGTTGTAGCCTGTGCTTTTAACAGTCGCTGTGTTATAGCAACTTAGGATCTTGCTGCCTTCGTTTCGCGAGGCAATGCCGCCCGTCCAGTTCAACTCGCCCGTAACGTCTCCCGAATTACCACAATACATAATGATTGCATCGTCGTAGTTATATCCGACTATACCGCCCACATCCTCCTTTCCGTCAATGGTTGCCGAATTAAAGCAGTTATGGATGGTGCCGCCCCTGTTGTATCCGGCAATACTGCCGATGGCTCCCGATGGGTTGGTGCTCTTAATGGAACCCGCAATCTTTAGGTTGACGACTGAGCCGCCATCGATGCCTGTAAAGAAGCCTGCATGATCCGAAGATACGTTCACCGTCATGGTGATCGTATGGTTGTTGCCGTTAAACGCGCCAAACAGTGCGCCCGGCGGCGTCCATGCGCCGGCAGAGATACTTTCATACAATTCGAAATCCCAACCTAAGTAACCTGTTGAGAGAAAGCTGAGTGTAAAAGCGTCGATTCCTGTTACGGTGGGAGCATAGGCGCTGGCCGTTGTGCTGCTCATCAACAAGTATGGTTTGGTTGGTGAACCATCTCTAAGGTTAGTGACCGTAATGGTCTTGACTATACCACCGAACTCATTGGCAAGATATACCGAGTAGACGCCGTTTTCTTTGACTAAAATCCCGTCCGACAGTGAGAAGGTGTTACCATAGCTGTGAAAGTAGGTTTCGTCATGTATGCCAACGGCAAATTTTTGATCGGTGGTCGCAATGCCGGCGCTTGTGACCACAATCTTGTCCATTGCATAGAGGTCGGGGCCAATAGAGCCGTTCAACTTCCATTTGTTGGGGGCAATTTTGTAGTTGTCGTAGGCCGGGTGGGGATTGACGGAGGCAAGGCTCAAGTCAAAATCGGGAAAAAAGCCAAAGCCTGTCACATGAGCCTCATTACTGGTCTTGGAGGCGCCGCAGTCGTCTCTAATGGCACACCGGTACCGGGTAACGCCATCGAGTTCTGCCAACGCATGATGGGAGGCTCCTGTTGCGCCAGGAACAATTTGCCAGGTCGCTCCGCCATCTACAGAGCGCTCCCATGTATAGCTGACATTAAGGGCGCCGTTAGGCGTGACTGATGCAGTCAACTCAACCACACCGCCCATCTCAAGTGGAGGCGGGTTGGCGGGACTAATGGTAACATGGGTTACCGCCGCGCAAGCGATGCAGCGAACGGGGAAAGCCGCGCTGGTCCAACCCAAGCTCGCATCAGCAAAGTTACTCTGTGAATATATTGTATAGGCATTTCCCGAATCGCTCGCCGTATTTGTCCAATAGTGCACCATCCTCCCCGATGAAGAGAGCGTGGCGGAAGCGGGGGCGATACCTCCTGATGCAGGGAAGAAAAGACTCGCCTGGGTCGTTGGGTTAAAGAAAAGGCTGCCGGCGTGCGCAATGGTATTGCTGCTTATGGAGACAGAAGAGTTGGTTCCGACAAACGTTCCCGGCGCGTTCCGAACCTCTCTGCGATCAAAAAAACCATCGGCGTAATATCCCCACACAAAATTATCTCGAAGAGCAAAGTTAAGCGGACTTTGCCACAGTGACTGTCGCAGTTCGGAGCTGGCAACAACTCCAACGGTTGGAGGCGCTCCGTCGTTGGGACGGCGATAGCCTTGTGGACACGTTTCATGGATGTCGGCGACCCAAATTCCATTTCCCTCCTGACCGCTGCCCCAACCGGAGAGCGTGATGGTGAGGTGTGGGGCAAAGGCCTGGCGGTTGTAGTTCCAGCGGAACAGATAGCCTGCTTGAGTTGGATATGTAGTGAGTTCTCCTCCCTTTACGGGAACTCCATTGTTCGGGTTTCCTATGGTGATCACAGAGGTGGGGTTGACGTATCCTGTGGGTGCTGTGAGGTTGAAGGGAGAGAACTTCCGAGCATGGGGACGGGGGTTGGGACTGCCCCAGGGCCCACCTCCTCCGCCATCCTGAGGACGCATCAGATAATCGTCTCCCTCTCCCTGGCGAATAAAGATCCGGTGCGCCCTGGCGGGTGTTCCGTAACTGATGACCACTAATGCGTAGCGCGCAGGGTTGTTCTGGGCGTTAAAGGCCCCAAACGATTGTTGCAGCCCTATCCGGAACTGAATGGTATCGCCTGTGGCCGCTACACCGCCCACGATGGGCGTATTGTTGACTAAATGGTTCTCCGGATCGTTGGCGCCCATATTGGGGTTCTCTGTGCCGGCGTTCCAAGTGATGCCCCTTGCAAGAAACTCTGCATCACCTAATTTATCAAAATCTACTACAATACCGTTGCCAAAGGCGGGGAGCCACTGACTGTCCCACCATACTGCAGAGACGCTCCACGGACCGCTGTTCAATGAGTTGGTGATAGGGATACGAATGATGCGCTCGCCCTTTTCGCCTGCCTTCCAAAACGCCCCAACATAACTGTCCGGAAGAGGGTCGCCTACTGTGATAGGCAAGCCCGGGTTGCCCGCTATGGTAAGAGGAGCGCTCACAACTGTTGAACTGCAACCCGTTACACTTACTCTAAAGGTGTTGCTGCTGGCCATGATGGCGGTGTTGAACGCAACGCCGGTAGCCCCGGGAATCGCCTGCCATGTGCTGTTCACCAACTGTTCCCACTGAACAAGCGACAACGTAGCGTCAGCAGCTGCAGGGGTGGCGGTGGCTGTAAGGGTAATGGGGGTGCCGGGGATGCCTGTAGTTGCAGAGGCGCTGATCGATACCCCTATCGGCGCAACACAGCTCGTCAAGGCCCCATCCACCGTAAGTCCCACCTCGTAGACCGCGCCGGGAAGCCAGGGACGCACTTTAGGCTTCTCCGTCACAAAGTAGGTGCCGTTGTCAAACTCTAAGATGTAGGCGTAGCCCGTAACAGAGCTATAGACATCCTGCACACAATACAACGCCAAGCAGCCTGCCTGACTAAGGGTGCTGGTGACGGTCATGCCGCCACCTGAGAGGCTGTTCAGATCAAGCGTTTTGATGTTGGTGTTCTCTCTGTGGGTGGCGGGCGCCGTGGCGTGGTAGGCGCCGCTAGGAAAGATACTCACTTTGGTACCAAAGTATGAATCACCCTTAGATATTACAGTTATCGACTTAAGAATACGACCGGAGGTGTAGCCGCCTGCATCCTCAACATGGAGACGCGCCACCGATGTGAGCGGCGCTAAGGGAAACGTAACAGGGTTGGCGGTGGCGGGAGGAGTCGTCGGATCGACAATCTCTATGGGAGAGGCGCTCAAAAAGCACATGTAGTCCTCTGCGTTGGAAAAGACGTCAGCAGGGGAGCCGGGTGTTTGTACATCCGGAAGCGATATGGTAAAGTAACCGGTTGCACCGGTGGTGACCCCAAAGCTATTGTTGGCGCCCGGGTGGACGGCTACGTAGACGCCCGTAGTGGTAAGGCCACTGCCGTCTGCATGAAAAATGCCTGTCTTGGTTCCCATGCCTGTAGAGATGGTGAAGGGAATCGCAGCGGCGGCAAAACCGGTTAAAACGCCTGCAGTGGAGATCGAACTTACCCTTAACACCTGTAACTTGTCGCCCGCCTTAAAGGCAACCGACACCACATCACTGCCCACATGATCGGTCATCGACACCTTGGTATCTGCGGAGTAGTGGGCAGCAATGGCAGTGATGCCATCTTCCAACTCATTGATTTCCGGTTCACTCGGCTCGTTTTTATTACAACTGCCATAAAGCGCCAACGCTCCTGCCATAAGTATAAAAGTGATCCTTCTCATTGCCTCGTTAATTTAAATGTATGCTTGATTTTTATTCCCATATTTTTTTAAAGTCATCAACAGTAGTGCCGGGGCCGTTCTCAGGATCGATCTTGAAGCAACGTACCGGTACCGCCCCCGCACCATAAGCGGTGCAAGACATTCCAATATGACCGCCTGTAGTGGAGGTGGAGCCACACCAATGTGTATGCCAGGAGGGGTAAGAGGAGCTACGGTAGCTCGAAGTCGGATAGAAACAGTACCCATCATAAAAACTCCCCGTTTCAAGGTAGAGGTTGGGGTGATAGAGGTTAGAAGAAGGAGCTGCCAACACTCCGGTTTGAATCGTCGAAGTAGCCGGCCAAAAGACAGAGGCCATGGTGTTGTGGTTGACCATCAACACACCAAAAGTAGCCCTATCGTAATTGGAACCCACGTGGTAGAGGTTATCGACCTCTCCGCCCGCTCCTGCCAGTTTATCAAAGTGCCCGTCTGCC
>WQYK01000050.1 GCA_009781275.1 Bacteroidales bacterium
AGATTGTCAGCATAAGAATAGGATTTGTTTTCATAATGTTACCTCCTGTAATTTTATTTTTGTACTTTTGCATCTCAAATAGACATTTGATTTTACTACAAAGATATACAAAAATCGTACCAACAATTCAATTTTATGGCAAAAGAGGTAAGCAATCGGGAAGAAAATTATTCACTATGGTATAACAACCTAGTAACCAAAGCTGATTTAGCAGAAAACTCTGCAGTACGCGGCTGTATGGTGATCAAACCATACGGCTATGCAATATGGGAAAAGATGCAGGCCGATTTGGACCGGCGTTTTAAAGAGACGGGGCATGTGAACGCCTACTTCCCGCTCTTTATCCCTAAATCATTCATGAGCAAAGAGGCGGAGCATGTAGAAGGCTTTGCCAAAGAGTGCGCTGTGGTCACGCACCACCGCCTGATGGCCAACCCCGACGGTCCCGGAGTGGTGGTCGATCCCGACGCGCGGTTAGAGGAGGAGTTGATCATCAGGCCCACCTCCGAGACCATCATCTGGAACACCTACAGGGACTGGATCAAATCGTACAGAGACCTCCCCATCCTGTGCAACCAGTGGGCCAACGTAGTGCGCTGGGAGATGCGCACGCGCCTCTTTCTAAGAACCGCAGAATTCCTCTGGCAAGAGGGCCACACCGCCCACGCCATCAGGGAAGAGGCCATTGAGGAGACACACAAAATTGTAGAAGTCTACGCCGCCTTTGCCAGAGAGGTGATGGCGATCCCCGTTCTTGTAGGCAAAAAGACAGAAAGCGAGCGCTTTGCCGGCGCAGTAGACACATTGTGCATAGAGGCGATGATGCAAGACGGCAAAGCGTTGCAAGCCGGAACCTCCCACTTTCTTGGACAAAACTTTGCCAAAGCATTTGACGTAAAGTTTGCCACCAAAGAGGGCGGTTTAGAGTATGTTTGGGCCACCTCATGGGGCGTCTCCACCCGTCTGATGGGCGCCTTAGTGATGGCGCATGGCGACAACCACGGCTTGGTACTTCCCCCCAAACTCGCCCCGATCCAAGTAGTCATGATTCCGATCTATAAAGGAGAAGAGGAGCTGGCAAAAGTCAGCGAGCGTATGCACTACCTAAAGAAAGAGTTAGAAACCCAAGGCGTAACCGTAAAAGTAGACGACCGCGACAACCTCCGCTCCGGATTCAAATTTGCCGAGTGGGAACTTAAAGGCGTCCCCGTACGCATCGCCATAGGCCCCAGAGACATGGAACAAGGCACCGCAGAAATCGCGCGCCGTGACACTTTAGAAAAAACAACCTGCCCCCAATCAGAAATCGCCCACCTGATCCCCAACCTCCTCACCAACATCCAGCAAAACATCTACCAAAAAGCCCTCTCCTTTAGAGAAAACAACACCCACACCATCAACACCTACCAAGAATTCAAAGAACGCATAGAAGAGGGCGGCTTCTTTCTCTGCCACTGGGACGGAACCCCCCAAACAGAAGAGAAGATCAAAAACGAAACCAAAGCCACCATCCGCCTCATCCCCTTTGACCCCAACCCCGTCGCCGGCCCCTGCATGGTCACCGGCGCTCCTTCCCCCCAACGTGTAATCTTTGCCCGTGCGTACTAACATGAAAACCATCACCACCTCACTAATCTTGATAGCCTGCACGCTATCCACCTTTGCTCAAGATCCCCCTACCGACACCCTTCCCTCCAAAGAGAAGCCCGCCGCCGTATGGAAAACCAGCTCCATCAATACCCTCAACTTCTCCCAAATGGCGCTCTCCAACTGGGCCGCGGGAGGACAAGGGTCGTTGGCCTTAAATGCCTACACCGACTGGTCTGCCAAACTAAGCAAGGGGCATCACCTTTGGGAAAACCGGCTTCAGGCCGCTTACGGTTTTGTACACGCCTACGACGACGTCAGCAAAAAGAGCGACGATAAACTGATTTTAGACAGCAAATGGGGTTTCCAGGCATTCGAAAAACTCTATCTATCGTCTGCATTTAACTTTACATCTCAAATGACACAAGGATTTGAGTATCTCAAAAACGCAGATCCCAGAAGAATTTCCAACTTTATGGCTCCTGCATACTTCTCCCTTGGTTTGGGGGTCGACTACAAACCTTTCGACTTTTTTTCGATTAGGGCTTCACCATTGACCTCTAAATTAGTAGTGGTTACAGATACCCTGTTAAGGCCCCGTTACGGTAACAAAATAGATCAAAAAGTGCGGACAGAATTGGGCGCTCAAATCAAAATGGACTTTAAAAAAGAGATATTTACCAACGTGACCCTCTCCACCGACTTGACCCTCTTCTCAGACTATCTGGGCACTCCCGCCAACGTCAAAGTATTTTGGAATTTTCTCATCAACATGAAGGTAAACAAATACCTCTCCGCCAACTTTAGAACCAACATGATCTACGACGACGAGATCAAGATTACCGACAAAGACGGAAACGTAGGGCCCCGACTACAGATTAAAGAGATATTAGGGGTTGGAGTCACTTGGTCCTTTGGCTCTAAATAGCGTCATGCAACGGGCATTTGAAACCAAACTGCACACCCTTGTTCCCCGGGAAGGATCCTCTATCCTCATGGCAGTCAGCGGGGGGATAGACTCCATGGTGATGGCTTCTCTTTTTGCGGCCTCTCCCTGTAAACCAAAAGTGGCCATTGCACACGTCAATTTTGGATTGCGGGGCGATGACAGCGATGCCGACCAGGCGTTGGTATGCAACTGGGCGCAGACGCAACAAATTCCCTGTTATGTTCAAAGGTTTGACACACGTGCATACGCCACAAACCACAAACTGTCAGTAGAGATGGCGGCGAGAGAACTGCGTTATCGATGGTTTGAGGAGTTACGGCAAGAGTTAAAATATGACCATGTAGCCGTTGCCCACCACGCAAACGACCATGCAGAGACCATCCTTCTCAACCTGGCCCGTGGCACAGGCGTCAGGGGGTTGTGCGGAATCCCCGACAAGCGCGGAGCCATCATCAGACCGATGCTCGACTTTAGCCGCGCCCAAATCGAAACCCACGCAAAAGAGAAGGGCATCCCTTACCGTCACGACGCCACCAACGCCCTGCCCGATTTTCACAGAAACCGTGTACGCCACACCGTGGTGCCGGAACTTACAGCCGTTAATCCAAACTTAACGGCGCGCTTGCGGGAGAATAGCCGCTACCTGCAACAAGCCTGCACCATTCTGGAGGAGCGGTCTGAGGAAAAAAGGAGGATGTGGTGCAAATATGATAACAATGTTATATATATTGATATTGAGTCTATAGTCAAAGAAAAACATGCTGAATACTGGCTGTTTGAACTGCTACGTCCATATGGTTTTAAAGCAGGTCAGATGGATCAGGTAATGGGTATGCTCCATGGTGGACCGGGTGGCCGGGCGGCATCTATTACACACATGTTACATAGAGACCGCACCTTTTTTGCACTGATTCCCCACTCACAAAAAGAGCTTGTGGATCAGGAATATGTAATTTCCTTCTTCGATTCGTCTCAATACGTTATCGGGGATGGTGTTCAAGTTGCGACATTAGATGCGGGGAAACTCCATTTTCCCCTTACCTTGCGCACGTGGCAAAAGGGTGATCGTTTTATCCCTTTTGGAATGAAAGGTTTTAAAAAAGTGAGTGACTTTTTGATCGACGTCAAGGTTCCCCTTTGGGAAAAAGAGCGCCAGCAGGTACTGTGCAGCAATGAGGAGATCGTCTGGTTGGTAGGACGACGAATCGATGACCGGTTTAAGGTGACGGAGGCCACGGCGGTGGTGGCTCAGGTGACGCTTAGTAGCTAATTTGGTAGAGGAAGGGCACTTTTGCCTGTACCCCGCGTTCGGACGCTTGATAAATAGCAGATTCAATCTCCCGTGCCCACTTTTGGGGATCGGGGCTCAAAGAGGGGATGCCACCGGCGGACATAGCAGACGTCGATTGCCTTACCCGCTCCAGGAAGGTGCCGGTAGAGGGGTATTCGACAACCTGATATTGAATGAGTCCAACACTTTTTGCGGCATAATTGATGGCATCGTTCAATCCTCCGATTTGGTCGATCAGCCCGTTTTTAACCGCATCGGTTCCCGACCAGATACGTCCCTGGGCCAATGCATCAGCCTCTTCATACAACAGACCGCGTCCCAGAGAAACAGTGGTCACAAATTGCACGTAAACCCGGTCGATATTTTGCTGAATCCTGCTCAATTCGACTGTGTTTAGAGGACGATACAAAGAGCCGGCGTCGCTGGAGCTATGGGTACGAATGGTCTCTACATTTACCTTTAGCCATTTGTCCAATGCCTTTTGACCGTTATAGGTCATGGCATAAGCGCCGATCGATCCGGTAAAGGAGGCGGGAGCGCCAAAGATGTAGTCTCCGGCGCACGCGATCCAATATCCTCCGGATGCAGCGTCGTCACCAATAGATACAATGAGTGGCTTTACCTCTTTCAGGAGTTGGAGTTCACGATGAATCACGGCGGCGGCGGCGGCGTCACCGCCGGGAGAGTCCACCCGCAGGACAACGGCTTTTACGGTGCTGTCTGCACGTAGTTTTCGAATGGTCTGAATATAGTTTTCTGACATAATATCTTGTTGCCCTTTACCCATATAGAGCGTTCCGCCAGCAAAGAGAACAGCGATTTTATCCCTAGTTCTGACGGCGGACTTGCCCGTCATGTAGACCGACATGTCGACCACCCGCAGTTGTCGCTCGTGCTTGACGCCCTGCAGGAGACACAGTCTGTCTATGAACTGGTCTTTATAGTAGGCTTCATCTATGATTTGAAGCTCTTTGGCCTCCATCATGTGGGAACAACCCATGCGCTCTGCAACCTGATTGATGGTCTCGATACCGATTTGGCGCGCCTCAGCCATTCCTTTAGCCCAGTGGTTCCAAGCCGATTGCAAAAAAGCCCCCAGTTGTTCCCGCTCCCGTTCACTCATCCGGCTCTCTGTAAATGACTCCCCTCCACTTTTATAGCTTCCGTGACGAATAACTTGAGCCTGAACGCCCAATTCATCCATAAGTCCCTTGTAGTAGCGCGACGAGACGGCAAAACCGCGCAGCTCCACTTGTCCCTGAGGGTTAAGGTACACCTTATCGGCAACGCTGGCTAAGTAGTAGCCGGCCTGGGTGTAGCTGTCGGAATAGGCCACCACTGCCTTGCCTGAGCTTCTAAAACGTTTGAGCGCCTCTCTCAATTCTTCGATCTGAGCAATACCGGCACTAAGATAGTTGGTGTTAAGGTAGATCATTTGAATACGGCTGTCGTCAACCGCCCGATCAATGGCGGAGACCAATTGGTAGTAGCCATATCCATCGTCATTCCATAAACCAAAAGGGATGAATTTGGAGATGGGATTCATCGAACTTTGTTCCAGGATGGGCCTTTCAAAGGAGATCTTGAGTATGGCGTTATGGGGAACTTCATTCGCTCCTGCGCTTGAAGTCGAAATCATAAGGGAGAGCATGCCAATCGCCAGAAAAAGAGCCGAAAAGAGCACTAAGGAGCATCCTAAGACAGCTGCTGCCAGCATTTTTAAAAAATCTTTCATACAACAATGATCACAAATATATTTTCCACAAAAGTAAGCATAATTAAAGATTTTTCTGCAAAAAAATGACATAAAGGTTGCATGATTCAAAAAAAATAGTTTTCTTTGTCCTCTGATATATACATGACTATCCAAGAAAAGTAGACACGTGAAAAACAAACTCCACCCCATTGCTACGTTCTATCGTTTTAAAAAACGAATGGCACCGGTTCTCTTTAGCTTGCCAAAAGAGCCTCCCCCAAAAATAACATACAGATAAAATCATTCAACAAAAACCGCTCCAAATAAGGGAGCGGTTTTTTGTAATAGTAAACTCAAGAAAATTAGTGCAAATGATAACAAAAAAATTACAATACCAAATAATTCATATATTACTAATAAACAGAAAAGTATGCATACATTTAACAAAAAGCTGACCACACTTTCGCGTAATAACGCTAAAACATTTATATTAAGCATTTTATCGATTTTTTTGCTTCTAAGTACGCTCGCTAAGTGCAGTATTGAGAAGCCCGTATTACCAGATGATTTCTTTGAAACGTTGTCGGACTTAGACCCAAAGATATACATTGTTCCAACGATGGTCACAGAACATACAGGCACCAGAGGTATGCCCGTCGACACGGTAGCAGAGATGTCGGACTTTGGTTTTTTCAGTTCTTACACCAACACCACAACATGGAACGCGGGCAGCAGCACATGCGTCAAGATGTTCAACCGCAAGATGATCAGAGATGCCGTTGCAGAGTTGGCCACGGGTAATACGTTGGTGATATGGAAGTATGCAACAACTCCGGTTGTGGAGTGGAACGCCGCCTCAGCCGCATCCATGTACTCATTTTTTGCATACGGTCCCTACGAGACCGGCGTCTACAATACAGGCAGCAATCCTGCGGGCAACGGAATTGTGGTCACCAGCACCGCATCAACGGCAGGCAGGCCCACATTGAGCTATACAGTCCCTTCCAAGGTAGAGAACCAACCCGACCTGATGTTTGCAGAGCCTGTGTACAACCTGCTACCCACGGGCCACCCTGTACGTCTATTGATGCGCCACGCGCTTACGGCAATAGGCTTTAGGGTCGCCGGCGGTTTGAGTGAGAAGCTGACGGGATTATCGATAACCGGCGTTGTAGTGGCCGGAAACGCAGAAGCAAATGGCAGCAACATCGTTTGGAACTTAACGGGCGGCAAGGTGACAACAGACTACAGCGCATCGATCAACTTTGACATGGGCCAGTCGTACTACACAGTGATCAATGCCATGACCAACCCGATGAAGAACGACGGCTGGCTGATGATGTTGCCCCAAGAGTTGGACGGTGACGCCAAGGTCAGGATCAGCCTAAGCGACGGAACAACGCGGGAGATCAAGCTAAAGATAGACAACACCAGCACATGGGAGTGGGAGGCAGGCAAGCGAATATTGTACGACATCTATCTGAGTCCGGCGGGCTCGACAACAGTCGTTCCCGGTAACGTATGGTTGCCCTATCCTGCCCAGACCCCCGCCGCCCAGACGTTATCTGTAGTGTGCCTTGACTTTAACGGCAATCCCGACGCGACAGAGGCGTGGACGCTAAGCGTCCCTGGTGGCGTTACATGGCTTCGTTTATCAACAAACTCAACCGGCTCTCCCGCCTCGTCATCAGTATCGGGCCCGGGATCAAAGACGGTCTACCTTGTGGCGGATTCCAACTATGGGCTGACCAATGTTCCCCGTACCGTAAACCTGACATTAGACGGCACGACGATTGCCACCTCCATTACCCAGGAGGCCTTCCCCGGCCCGGGTTTTACCGGTTGGGTCTATGTAAAAAAAGACGCCACAGGCAGTGGATTGTCCTGGAACAACGCCCTGCCCACCATCAATAGTGGTTTGACCACCGCGACCCAGTTGCGCAATGCCGGTTTTACGGTACACGGAGTGCTGGTAGCCGGCGGTCCAAGTCGCATATACAATGAAAGCGTTACCTCCGGCGACCGTATCTTTGGGGGTTGGGAAGGTTTGGCTGGAACAGAGCTACCCAATAATGCCGGTGCACCCTACACCACTGTTTATAGGGACCTGGCCAACTACAAGGCTGTGATATCGCAGTATGTGAATATTTCAGGAGCCGGGGCGGCCATAGACGGCGTTATTGTCAGAGGCTTTACCAGCACCAGCTCCAATGCGTTCACAGTAAAGTCGGGCGCTTATGCAAATGCCATTGAAGTTACCGACAATGTGCTCACTCCCTACCTCCCTGCATTTGTTTGCATCACTGACTCCCAGGCTT
Source organism: Bacteroidales bacterium (assembly GCA_009781275.1). Classification (GTDB taxonomy): domain Bacteria; phylum Bacteroidota; class Bacteroidia; order Bacteroidales; family UBA932; genus WRBG01. The sequence goes on from WQYK01000050.1 coordinate 7,842, forward strand.
CAAATATATTGATTGCCCGCAACAACAGTGGTGTGGCCGTTGACGCAGGCTCACTTCTGCTCAATGCAACGGTTGTTGACAATCAAGGCTCGGCTGTTCTTCAATATTCAAACCTGATTAATTGTGTGTTCTGGAAAAATGGAGACTACACCTTTACAAGCGTTACGACAAGCTATTGTGCATTTCCCACCGGTATCTCCGCCCCTTCCGGCAGTGGCAACATACTCCTTGATCCAAGCAACAATAACGCATGGTACTCCCCGACAGTCACTTTTCCCGGGCCGCACTTTAACCTGGGTGATGACCTTACAAAACCGTACTACAGTGCGCTTAACGACAATGCACCCATGCTGGGCAGCGGCAATGAGGCGCTCTTTAACACCAACACGCTCTTCATGCCCACCGGCTACAAGAAGGACATCAACGGAAAACCGCGCCACATAATGGGTACCGACATGGGGTGTTATGAAGACCAGGAGTTAGAGGGAATTAGTGCCGTCTTTATGGTAGCGCCCAACTCCATTTGGCTGTCGCCCGGCTCAGGCAACGCCTCCAGAACGATTACTGTTACAAGCAGCGATCCCTGGACGGTGCCCGCCCTTCCGGCCAACGCCTCTTTGTCGGTCACTTCCGGATCAGCCGGAACAACCACCATCTCAGTATCGCGCAGCGCCACCGTCTTTGGAGCCTCCTCCTTTGATGTTAAGAGCGCCCCATCCGGAGAGACCGTAACCGTGCATGTAGACAATTACCACATTACCGACGACCAGTTCATGCTCTCCAACAGCATCGGCCTCAACACAGGAACCTATGATGTGGAGGTATTTGGCGGCAGCGGGACCTTTACCATTGTAAGCGGAAGCTACCCATCTTGGATTCAGACAGCTGCAATTTTGCCAAACGGTAAGTTAGAACTGACTGCAAATGGAACCTCTTCCGGCGCCTCCCGTACCGGCTCTATCACTTTAGCACACGGCAGCGATCCCTCTTATCAGGTCATTTTCAACATCATCCAGGACATTAGCTATATTCCGCCCTTTGACTACCTTGTTGTGAGGTTTACATGGGATGGCAGCGATGTGGATGTTGCTGTTGAGTTCTTTGATCCCAACTTTAGCGTGAACTATCCTACACTCAGCATCCCTCCGTTCTACAATACCAATTACCCCTCTACTTCTTCTTTTCATAGCCGCGCACTTGGTTATGGCTTGGCAAGGAGCATTGATGCAGCGGGCAACTCCTTTGGCTATCAGGCATCAGGTCTTTCGACTTTTTCAAATCAGGAGTTAATGGACCGTCTGATGTTTTGGGGAGGAGACGCTCAGACCGCAGAGGGCGAGACGGTGTTTTTTAACGCCGGAAAAATCACCCCTGATGATCCCTCAAACGACGCTTCGGGCCTGCCCCGTTATGTGTACTTACGGGTCTATGCTGCATGGTATGACAACCTATCCCCCTACAGCAACAACATTACGGTAGAGACTTCTACCTATACCGGAGGAGTGATGAGGCAGGGAACCCTTACCAACGACAACCATCCCAACCGCTATAATTTCTACAATACACCTTCTTATACTAATCCGGCAGTGTTGAACAATATGAGCCAGACACTTTCCCCTGATTGGTATGATTCAAGGGGCATCTATTGTCCAAAAACGACAACAGGTTCTTTAACCGGCGCTGTCTACTTTAGAGAGGGCGGTACCGGTAGTTCCTCATATCATAAGTACTATTTTTGTACGATTGAGTACGACCGTTATAGGCGCAGCGCTTCGGTATCGTGGCGTGGCGGATCCTCTCCGGCGCCGCCCCTTCGAGGTGTAGAATTGATGTCAATACCACACGCTCCCTCTCCCAAACAGGAGCAAAATTGATCAGACAATACAACCTTTTGTCAAAGTATTTGCACAATTGAAAATAAATGCATTACTTTGTCAGGTCGTATACATATGATTAATTAGAAGAAAAGTATGCAAACACAGAGAAAAAAACTGACTACGTTTTCACATAATCGTATAAAAATCAATACTTTAAGCGTTTTTGCCCTTCTTTTGTTTTTGAGTGCGCTCACCGCATGCAGCATGGAAGAGCCAATCAAGGGAGGCACCATTCCCGCCGGACTGATCATGGATCCCAAGTTTCACATTGTTCCCACGATGGTCACAGAACACGTGGATACCAAAGGTATGCCGGTGGACACAGTGGCA
>WQYK01000051.1 GCA_009781275.1 Bacteroidales bacterium
AAGGGAGGATGGCTCATGATTCCCCTCGTACTTCTCTCTTTTATCGCTGTCTATATTATCGGAGAGCGATGGTTTACCATTCGAAAAGCCTCTAAGCAGGACCAACACTTTATGGAAAACATTAGGGACTTTATTGCAGACGGAAAACTCACCGCTGCCAAACACCTCTGCCGGACTGAGTCATCGCCCACCGCCCGTTTTGTAGAAAAAGGGTTGGAACAAATCGACAGGTCACTCGCCGACATCCACACCTCGATTGAAAACGTCGGAAACCTTGAAATCGCTCGGTTGGAGAAAAACCTCCCCACGTTGGCCGCCATTGCCGGAGGAGCGCCCATGGTGGGCTTTTTGGGCACAGTTATTGGAATGGTGCAAGCCTTCTTCAACATGTCTCAGGCAGGAAACAGCGTCGACATCTCCCTCCTTTCAGGAGGTATCTACACGGCGTTGGTCACCACAGTAGCAGGATTAATCGTAGGCATCATCGCCTACTTTGGATACAATTACCTGACCGCCCGTATTGGCACCATCATGCACATGATGGAACGGAATATTATCGATTTTGTCGAGATGATCAGGGAAGCTCCCCAAAAATAGAAGGAGTTACACATCATGGCACTAAAACGAAGCACCAAACCCGAGCCATCTTTTAGCATGGCGTCGATGACCGACATTGTATTTTTGCTGCTCATCTTCTTCTTAATCACCTCTACGTTGGTAAACCCCAATGCGCTCAAACTATTGCTTCCAAAGAGCACCAACCAGATTACCGCCAAGCCGGAAGTGAGCGTCTCCATCAAACACCATCCCGAACAGAATCGCTTTACCTATCACATTGACGGAGAGACCGTCCCTGTCTCTTTTAACGAAATTGAGCCAATCGTACAGCAAAAACTCCGCAACGTCGACGATCCCACCATATCGCTTCATGCAGACAAAACCGTTCCCATTGAGCAGGTGGTACAAATGATGAACATTGCCAAACGCAATCAATATAAGATTATCTTAGCCACCGCACCCGAATAGATGTCAGAAACAGATACCATACAACAATCAGGTCAAAAAAACAGGTTGATTGGCGGGGGCGTCGCCCTGCTCTTTCACCTGTTGCTCCTGCTCTTCTCTATCTCCTCCGGTTTTGTGGCCGTACAGCCCCCTCCGCAAGACCTAGGCATCTTGATAGAGTTTTTGCCCGAGCCGACCTTTGTAGTGCCTCGGGCAACCCCCGGTCAGGAGCCGCGTGCTTTGGTGCCTGACCCTAGTCAGGATGTGCGTTTGGTACAGCAGGCCCAACATGTAGAGGCGGTACCAGGCGACGCGCGCACACAGGCAAGTACGTTGGGAGAGTTTGGAGAAGTGGAGCTATTTGAACCACCGCCCCCAACAGAGATTAACCAACGCGCCCTATTCAGAAGTCGCGATACGGGCGACACCCTTGCTGAACAAAGCAACCGCACAGCCACCACCACCATGCAGGCAGGCCACCCCGACGGCAACACCCGCCAAGGGAATCCCGACGGAACGCCCTCTGCCAGGTTACAGGGGCGCAGCGTCGATGGCTCTCTACCCCTGCCTCTCTACAACGCCAACATCGGGGGCACTGTGGTGGTACGGATTTTGGTTGACCAACACGGTTCTGTGACCAGCGCAACTATTAACCAAACCGGTACTACCGTACAAAACAGAACACTTTGGGACGCCGCCGTTGAAGCGGCCAAAAAGGCCAAATTCAACACAAGCGGCTCTGCTCCTGTTGTGCAAGAGGGAACTATTACTTATGAGTTTAGGTTGAGGTAGAACGCCTACTCATACCGCAACGCCTCAATCGGATCTAAGCGTGAGGCGCGAACGGCGGGGATGTAGCCAGAGGCAATGCCCACGATGAAGCAAATGGTGATGCCCACCAATATCCATACCCAAGGCAGCACAAATGGGATCTTTATTATTAAGGCGGTAAGGTTACCCACCAAAACGCCGAGGATGATCCCCAGAATTCCGCCCAGCTGTCCGATGACAATCGACTCCATCAGAAATTGTTGTTTGATTGTTTGGGAGGTGGCACCCATGGCTTTGCGTGTCCCGATTTCTCGAATTCGTTCGTTTACAGAGACCAGCATGATATTCATCAAGCCAACGGCTGCACCCAACAACGTAATAAAGCCTATGATAAAGGCAACAATCGTCACATATCCCATAATCTCATTCATCGATTCCTGCTGGGCGTTGGCGCGCACAATTCTAAAGTCGATAGGATCCATGGGCGCCAAGCGTCGGATTGCCCTAAAGCACACCTCTGCCTCGCCCATGGCGTGCTCCTGGTTTGCAGGATTTCTGGGTGTCACCACAATCCGATAGTTTTGGGTAGCGGTACCAAAAGTGGCGCGGGCATTGGTCAGGGGAAGCAGTACCTGAGAGTTGGAGCCTCCTCCAAATCCGCCCCCTCTTGACTCCAAAACCCCAACGACCATATAGCGAATCCCGTTAATATTGATAAACAAACCCAATGGGTCTTTTCCCTTAAACAGAGCAACGATGTCGCTTCCGATAATCGCCACAAAACCTCCGGATGAGAGGTCGTGGTCGGCAATGTTACGCCCCGATTTGAGCGAAAGGTCGCGCACCAAAAGAAAGTTGGGGTCAACGCCCAACACATTGATGGTGGGATTTGTCTTTTCTGACTCGTACTTGATGACCGCCCCATTGATCACTGTGGTGGAGACCGAGATCCAAGCCGGCTCTTTATACTTGGAGACAAACTCCATGGCCTGAAAATAGGTAATAGTGGGAGTGTTTCTCACGCGCGTGCGTGCCTCGGCGCCCGAAGCGGAGGCGTGACGGGATTGAATGGTGAAGGAAGCGGCGCCAAGTCTCCTAAAGCTGTCGCTTACAGAGCCTCCAATTGCCTCAATGGCGGTTAGGATGCCCACCAGTGCAGTAATGCCCACCGCAATAATCAATATGGTTAAAACAGACCTTAATTTGTTTGTTTTTACGGAGTTTAAGGCCACGTTCATGTTTTCTCTAAAGAGCGGAGTTATGATAAAAAAACGAGCACGTTTCATGAAAATACGATTTATTTTAGCTTGTAAAAGTAGGAATATTTAACGGATTCACCTACCTTTGCCGCCGAAAATTATTCCCATGATACAAAAAAATCCTTCGCGCAGGTTTTCGTCTCCACGAAAAGAGAGCGATAGCGCACCCAAAAGAACGTTTACCAAGAGAGACGACAGAAACCAAAGCAGGCCATACCGGGCTGCACCCAGACGTGACAATGAAGTTACGGAAAGACCCTATCGCGCTGCACCAAGACGTGACGACAATGCGACAGAAAGGCCGCGCCGGTCATTCAGAACTGATGACAGAGACGAGGACAGGCCCTATCGCCCTGCTCCAAGGTACGACAGAGATGCTGCAGACAGACCCCGCCAGTCTTCCCGTCAAGGAGCGCCAAGGCGTGACAACGATGCGACTGAAAGACCGCGTCGGTCATTCAGCCCGTCATCCCGTCAGGAAACTAGAACTGATGACAGAGCCCAAAGCAGGCCCTACCGCCCTGCTCCAAGATACGATAGAGACGATTCAGATAGACCTCGCCGGTCATTCCGTCAGGGAGCGCCACGATTCGACAGAGATGAATCGGACAGACCACGCCGCTCTTTTGTCAGTCGTGAACCTCGTCATGAAGAGAAGCCCCGTCAGGATATGAGATCCCGTCAGGATGTCAAACTACGTCCCAGAAGAAGCAAGCCCGTTGCAGAAGAAAAACCGCAAGCCAGAGTGCGCACCAACCCTGAGTTTGTAAAAGACGAAATGCGTCTAAACAAATTTATCTCTAATTCCGGAGTCTGCTCCCGCCGCGAGGCCGACGAGTATATCACTGCCGGCTTGGTCACAGTAAATGGAGAAGTCGTTACGCAGATGGGTATCAGAATAAAGAGCACCGATGACATTCGCTTTAACGGAGAACGCCTGCAAGGTGAAGAAAAGGCATACATCTTGATGAATAAGCCCAAAGACTACGTCACAACCACCGATGACCCCCACGCAGAACAAACGGTACTCGACATCATCGCCGGAAGTTGCACACAACGTGTCTATCCGGTGGGCAGGCTTGACAAATCAACCACAGGGGTGTTGCTCCTCACCAACGACGGCGCGCTTACCGAACAGCTTACACATCCCTCTTATAACCGCAAAAAAATCTATCAGGTCGACTTGGACAAAAACCTGTCAAGGACGGACATGGAGGCATTGGTAAAGGGCATTGAGTTGGAAGACGGAATGGCGCAAGTAGACGAGATCAGTTATGTGGACGAAAACGAGAAGAAGATCGGCGTAGAGATTCACTCAGGCCGCAACCGAATCATCCGCAGAATGTTCGAGCACTTGGGATATACCGTTAAAAAATTAGACCGCGTATACTTTGCAGGGCTTACCAAAAAGAACCTGCGCCGCGGCGCGTGGCGTTTTCTCACCCCTAAGGAGATTGCCATGCTCAAGATGGGCTCCTATGAGTAAACCCGCTGTTCATCGCTCCGGATTTGTCAACATTATCGGAAATCCGAATGTGGGTAAATCGACTTTGATGAACGCCTTAGTGGGTGAGCGGCTCTCTATTGTCACCTCAAAAGCACAGACAACCCGTCACCGCATTATGGGCATTGTAAACGGAGACGACTATCAGATTGTCTACTCCGATACCCCCGGCATCCTGCGTCCAAGTTACCGACTGCAAGAGCGCATGATGGACTCTGTAGACACCGCCATTGGAGATGCCGACATCATTCTTTATGTGACCGATGTAATTGAGTCGGGTGAAAAAAACATTGAGTATATAGAAAAATTACAGCGCATCAACGTACCCACACTCTTGGTCATCAACAAAATCGATCTGAGTAACCAACACGATTTGGAGCAGTTGACGGCACAATGGCGCGCCTTGTTGCCCAATGCCGAAATTTTTCCTGCCTCCGCCCTTGAAAAGTTTAACCTCGATAACCTCTTTAACCGCGTCGTGGCGCTGCTCCCCCCCTCTCCCCCTTGGTACGATAAAGAGGTATTTACCGACCGTAATCTTCGTTTTTTTGCCTCAGAGATTATTCGGGAAAAAATCTTGCTCAACTACAGTAAGGAGATCCCCTACTGCACAGAGGTGGTGATTGAGGGCTTTAAAGAGGAGGAAGAACTCTACCGGATCGAGGCGATCATTCACGTTATGAGGGATTCTCAAAAAGGAATTCTTATAGGGTCGCAGGGAAGCAAACTCAAAAGGGTGGGCACCCAGGCACGCAAGGATATGGAGACGTTCTTTGAGCGAAAGGTCTTCCTACAGCTATTTGTAAAAGTTGCCCCCAACTGGCGCGAGGATAAGCGAAGACTCAAGCAGTTTGGGTATGTTGAAGGTTAGTCTTTAGAGATATAGACGTCCACCCGCCCCACATAAGCCCCGCTCGCACCGGCCTGAATAATGGGGACATCCTTGCCGTCCAAATTTTTGCGAATATCCGGTTGTGTCATAAGGGTGTGGGTGTGCCCTCCAATGATAAGGTCTACATTTCTGGTATGCTCTGCCAGGATGACGTCGGAGGGGCGTTGGAACGAGCCTCCATCGTATCCCAAGTGACTAAGGCAAACCACGATGTCACACTTTTTCTTCTTTTTTAAGAAATAGGCCAACTCATTGACTATGGGAATCGGATTTTGAAATTCAAGGTTAGATATCGCCGACTCCATCACTACGCCGCGTAATGTGATGGTGACGCCGATTACGCCCACTTTGTAACCGTTGCGTGTGATAATGGTGTATGGTTTAACGATTCGTTTTAATGGGGTCTTTTTATACGAATAGTTGGCGCTCAGGCTCACAAATCTGGCTTTTTTGATCCGTTTTGCCAAATCTTCCTGCCCGTTGTCAAACTCGTGGTTGCCCAATACTGCTGCGTCATAACCCATTAAATTCATGACCTCTACCTCCATGACGCCCCCAAAAAGGTTGTAGTAAGGCGTTCCCTGATTGTAGTCGCCGCCATCCAAGAGAATCACGCTGTGTGGATACGCTTGACGCATCTCTGCAATGTAGGCCGCCCGGCGCTCCACCCCTCCCAAGCCTGCGCCATGTCCGCTTACCAGCGGTTCCATTTGGCTGTGTACATCGTTGGTATGCAGGATGACCAAATCCTGCGCTGCCGCTGTACAAAGAAACAGCAGGCAAATGAACGTGATCAAGTATCTATGCAGTGTCGTCATTCGTCTAAAATTTTTATTCTTCCGTCGATGGGCGTTTCAATGTTTTTCCCTTCGCTTTTAAGCATCAATATATATTGCAGCACCGCGTCCCGGATCATCACACCCGTTTCTTGTACCTTAACGGCATTCTTTAAAGCGGCTACGCTGTCCCCGCCTCCCAACAAAAAGTCGATGGTGGCGACTTTGTAGCGTTTGTCAGGGTCAAAAGGTTGACCTGCAATCCATAGTTTGTGGATAGCGCCGTTTTGAATCTCTGCATTTACATTTCCTACTGCTTCGATCCGGTTTCTACGGGCAAAATTGTCGAAGAGTTCCTGAACATCCTTTCCATCCAAATCCAGAATAACCAAAGTGTTTTCAAATGGAAAGACGGCGTATACGTCATATACCCGCACATCTCCCTGAGGAAAAGAAGCGCGGATGCCGCCAAAGTTCGTGAGGGAAAAGTCGACTAGTTCATTGGTATGCTTCTGTGCAACTGCAAATAACGCATCTGCGGCAAAATTGGATAACGGGCTTTGGGGGCGAAAAGAGCGCATCTCATGGGGCGCATAGCCTAACACCCGCATCATCTCTCTCTCCATCTCGGGCCTGTAATACTCCATCAATTGGGAAACTTGAGTGGGAGGAGCTGAGTCATAAGTGCTGTCTATCCGGGTCATCGAAAACTCAAAACGCACTCTTTGCTCCTGCGCCCAAGTCTGAGCCGGAAAGCAAAAGAGAAGCAGAAGATATGGGTAAACAATCCGTTTCATCTCAATTCTTGTATCTCATCCATTTCCATAACTCTTTCCAGGAGACCTTTTTACCATACATAAGGATTCCCACGCGGTAGATCTTGGCGGCAAAAAAGACAATGGCCACAAAGGTGCCCGTTAAAATCAATAGCGACAAAGCAAGCTCCCAAGGCGGTACGCCAAAAGCTACTCGTGCCATCATGATCATGGGCGATGTAAAGGGAATCATGGAACACCAAAAGGAGAGCGTGCTGTCCGGATGTTGAAAAGTGTGCATCATCAAAAACATTCCCAAAATGAGGGGAAGGGTGACAGGCAACATAAATTGCTGTGTATCCGTATCATTATCGCTCGCCGAGCCGATGGCTGCAAACATGGAGGCGTACAACAGGTAACCAAGCAGGAAGTAGCACACCAAGGCGGTCACCACCAAAGGAAAGTTGATTAACGATAAGGTACTGAATATTGAATCTGCACCCGATACGCTCATATCCTGAGTCATTTGCGACATCCTTCCTGCAGGGCCGGGCATATTGCCCGACGGAACTCCACCCATGATCCCTTGAATGATCGTTACAATACCAAGTGTTACGGTAATCCAGATGGCAAATTGTAGCAAGGCAACGCAGGCAATTCCTAATATTTTGCCCATCATCAGTTCTATGGGTTTGACAGAGGATATAATCACCTCAACAACGCGGCTGGTCTTCTCTTCGATCACTCCGCGCATCACCATGCTTCCAAACATAAATATAAACATATAGATAAAGAATCCGCATACCATCGAGATAATCATATAAACAGCCACTTGCGACTCCTTTTCTTCTCCCGCGCTGCTCCAGACCATAGTACGGACCTGTGCTTCTGTACGCACCTCTTTGAGGATTTCATCTAAATTTTCTATGTTGTACTTAAGAAGGCGCTCTTCCTGCACCGCTTTCTCCACTGCTATGCGTACATAGCGCTGTATGTCGGGATTGATCTGCTTGGTGGAGTAGATAAAGACTTGGGGATGATGTTCATGCAGAATCAACGAGTCAATGTTCACAACGGCATAGAGTCCTTGAGCGTCAAGATTGTCTTTGTAGTCAGAAGGGGTTTTCCCCGATTCGAAACGAAAGATCAGTTCGTCGGTATCTGCCAACAAGGGAGCCACTTTGTTGGTATGGTCAATCACGATAATCTCCTTTTTCCCCGAATCTTTGATGGTGGCCATCAATCCGGGTATCACCATAAAGGAGGCTAAAAAAAACGGCGTTAGAAGGGTGACAATGATAAACGATTTTTTCCTGACACGGGTCAAAAACTCGCGTTTGATGATGATTTTTATTTTTTTGATATTCATGATTTGGCTGTGACTAATTTGATAAATATCTCGTTCATTCTTGGAATCAGCTGTTGTACGCTCTGTATGTCAACTTTGGGCAGAAGGGCGGTCAATACCTCATTGATGGTACCTCCCGACTTAAGGTCTACCACCACTGAGTATCCGGTTTTGTCCTCACCCTGAGAGGCGATGGAGGCGTATGGCAGCTCTGTGAAGAGCGGCAATGCCTCTGAGGCGCGGTACCTGATCTCAACCCTGTTGTCGCCATAGCGGAGGCGGATATCGTCTACAGGGCCGTCGAGGATCACCTTTGACTTGTCTATGAGGGCAATGCTGTCGCAGAGCTCCTCAACCGATTCCATGTTATGGGTAGAGAGGATAATGGAGCAGCCTTTGTCCTTCATGGCCAAGATTTCGTCCCGGATCAACTGCGTATTCACTGGGTCAAACCCGCTAAAAGGCTCATCAAGAATCAGGAGTTTGGGTTTATGCAACACCGTGGTGATAAATTGCACCTTTTGGGCCATCCCTTTAGAGAGCTCCGCTACCTTTTTGTCCCACCATGCCTGAATGCCAAATTTGATGAACCACGCCTTTAGCTCCTTCATTGCCTCTTTGTGGGAGATTCCTTTGAGCTGTGCAAAGTAGAGCGCCTGCTCGCCCACTTTCATCTTTTTGTAGAGACCGCGCTCCTCGGGCAAGTAACCGATTTTGTAGATGTCGTCTGCCTGCAGCGGGCGCCCCAAAAACGAGACACTCCCCACATCTGGCGCTGTTATTTGATTGATGATTCGGATTAAGGTGGTCTTGCCTGCTCCGTTTGGACCCAACAAACCAAAGACCGTTCCCTGCGGCACACTGATGCTCACATGGTCTAACGCTGTGTGGTTGGAGAAACGCTTTACAATCCCTTCCGCGACTAATACTTCCATATACTTTTTCTGTTTGGTTTAAGGGGCAAATGTAGCAAAAATTCGGACATCAAAATCAAAGTAGGTATCGGGAAAAGGCTCCCCGATGAAGGTGTAGTGCCACCACTCCTCTCTGTTAATCCTAAACCCATGCTTTACCATGACGCTCCTTAGCAACTCCCGATTGGCAGTCTGTTCCTTGGTAATTAAGGGAGTGCCGTGTCCTGATTTTGGGCCGAAGTAATCAAAGGGAGCGCCCATGTCTAACTCTTTTCCGGTACTGATCTCTACGAGCGTCAGGTCTACGGTGCTGCCACGGCTGTGTCCCGACCTTTGGGCAATGTAACCCAATACAAACAGTTTTGATTTATCCACATGGGGATAAAAAACCTGCCTGTAGGTGGTGTCACTTAAATCTCTGGCCCATCGAACAAAGTGTTGAACCGCTTTTTGGGGACGGTAGGCGTCAAATATCTTGAGCAGGTAACCCTGCGCCCGCAACTCATCGCCCGCCTTTTTTAACGCCTGTGTGGCCTCTTTGGTGAGAATGGCCACGGGGGCCAGATAGCCGTCCACCCGTGCGCCCACAAAATTATAGGTGCTGTAGTAGCGGATGTCGAGCAGAACCTCAGGCA
>WQYK01000052.1 GCA_009781275.1 Bacteroidales bacterium
GGTAAGCATTACATGGTTGCGCTCATTCACACGCCAGCGCATCTTTCCGTTGAGGTCGTAAAAATGGATGATCGCTCCGTTGATCATGGTGTCGTTGGACATACGCAAAAAGAGATCGGCGTAGGTTCTGCGTGCTGCTGCCAACCAAGTAATATTATCTCCCAGAGGACCCGAAGCAGAGAGACGGGAGGCGATCAGCCCGATCCCCCCCGAAACGTTAAAGTCTTGCGTCCCTTCTCTTCCTTCTATATCCAGTAACGAGGAGAGGCGGCCTCCATAACTGGCCGGAATATCCCCTTTATATAACTGTACCTCTCCGACGGCGTCGTTATTAAACACCGAAAAAAAGCCCATCATGTGGGATGGATTATAGACCGTTGCCTTGTCAAAGAGTACCAGGTTTTGGTCGGGACTCCCGCCGCGCACAATGAAACCTGACGACCCCTCACTTGCCGATGATACACCTGGAAGCAATTGAATTGCTTTTATAATATCGGGCTCTCCCAACAAAACCGGAATCTTTTTGATCGTTTGGGATGTGATCCGCTCAATCCCCATATCGGGGCGACGAATCCATTGATCCTCTTTCTCTCCCCTGACAATTAAACCCTCTATCTCATAAGTTAGCGGCACTAAAGCAACATCCACGCGCCTTCTCCGCTGCGCATACTTTAAGGCAACCTGCTCTGTTCTGTAACCGTGATAATAGAACTCCAATACCACATCTCGGGAGGGCAGAGTCAGGGCAAACACTCCCTTTTGATCTGTATTTGTATGTATGGTAGATCCATCTGCCACCACGCGTACAAAAACGCCTTCTAAGTTTTCTCCGCTCTTTTGGTCGGTAACACGCCCTGTTATGCTCCATTGCTCCTGCGCAGCCGATTTTTGCAATCCGGCAAAAAGGAGCAATCCAATAACAAGAAACCTCACATTCATATTCTTAGGCTATAATGCGGACATTTTTGCGCTGATCGCCCTTAACATATCGTCCACCATCATCTGACGATCCCAAACGGGGTTCCAGCCCCACTCCTGACGGGCGCAGGAGTCATCCATCGAGTCGGGCCACGATGCGGCAATCTCCTTCATGATGGGATTGATTTGATAATCCATGGTAAATTCGGGCATACGTTTTTTGATGTCGGCATACAGATCGGCAGGACAAAAACTCATGGCGGTAACATTAAAGCTGTTCCGATGCTTAAGTTTAGCCGGATCGGCCTCCATAAGCTGGGTGCAGGCGTTTAATGCATCGGGCATGTAGAGCATGTCTAAGTAACTATCTGCCGGTAAAGGACATGTAAAATGTTTGTTTTTAATTGCCTCGTAAAAGATTTCTACCGCATAATCGGTAGTTCCGCCCCCGGGAAGCGCTCCGTTGGAGATGATGCCGGGGAAACGTACGCTTCTTGTGTCTACTCCAAAACGGGCATAGTAATAGTCGCTTAAAAGCTCACCTGTCACCTTACAAACTCCGTAGATGGTTCCAGGGCGCATAATGGTGTCCTGAGGGGTGTTTTGATGTGGGGTGTCTAAGCCAAAAGCGCCTATTGAGCTGGGTGTAAAGAGCGCACATGAGTACTCCTTTGCCAATTCCAAGCTGTTAAGCAGCGCTCCTATATTGACTTGCCAAGCCAACTGAGGATTCTTTTCTCCAGTGGCCGAAAGAAGGGCGACAAGGTTATAGATCGAATCAATCTGATACTTTTTTACCACTTGTGAGTATGCCTTCACATCTAAAGCGTCAAATTGTTCTGTGATGGCCATCGACTTTAGCTTTTCACACATTTCGTCTTTGATATCTGCCGCAATAACGTGGTCTTCTCCGTAAAGTTTTTGCAGATGAGGAATCAATTCAATGCCGATTTGTCCGCCGGCGCCTACTACTAAAATATTTTTCATATGGAATAAAGATATTAACGATTAAAATGCAAATATAATCTAAATTTGCGGAATGGACAAAAGAACGCTTAGTCTGCTCATTAAACAACAAGCCTTACAGCTGGGATTTGACGACTGCGGCATTGCTGAGGCAAAAGCGCTTGAGCAGGAAGGTCGCTTTCTACAAATCTGGTTGCAGAATGGCTATCATGCCGGTATGGACTATATGGCCAACCATTGGGACAAGCGTACTGACCCGACTCGACTGATGGAGGGAGCTCGGTCGGTGATCTGTCTGTTATCCAATTATAAGCCAAAACAATGGCAAAGTCCGGCCCATCCTCAGATTGCCGCATACGCCTATGGCCCCGACTATCATCGTTTGCTCAAAGAAAAGCTTCACCTCCTTAAATCCTCTATTAATACCCACACCCGGGCAAACATGCGCCTTTTTACCGACACAGCCCCGATTTTGGAGCGTGCCTGGGCCGTACGGGCAGGTCTGGGGTGGATCGGAAAAAGCAGCCTGCTGATTACGTCCCGATTTGGCCCCTATACTTTTATTTCAGTTATCCTCATTAACATAGAGCTTGCTTACGATGCCCCTATGGAGGCCCAATGCGGCGACTGCATCCATTGCATTGAGGCGTGTCCCACGGGAGCGCTCTGTGCGCCTTATACCTTAGACGCCCGCCGTTGCATCTCCTACCATACCATAGAAAGCAAATCCCCATGCACCATAAATCCCGGTTCTAATATTTTTGGCTGTAACCATTGCATCCGGGCCTGCCCCTGGGGTGATAAAACCCACTCTACCACCCTTTTTACACCCCTCCCAGGAATTTTGCAAAACACAGCAAAAGACTGGGAGAAGATGTCTCTTGATGATTTTAACCAACACTTTGCCGGCTCAGCCCTTCAACGCGCCGGACTTGCAAAGATTCAAAATACTTTAAAGCTATGGAATCGTAGACAAAAAAATGCACCACAAAACTTTTTGTAGAATGATTCTTAACAACAGCTTGAAATTTTGATATTGACATGATACGAATTTAGTAAAAAATGCTTACCTTTGTGAGAAGAAACAAGATTCCTGATATGAAATTTTTGAATTGTCTTCTTTTTTTGCTTGCAGCAGTCACTACAGCTTGCAGCAAGGATGATTTGCCGATAGAAGAATTTGATGGTTACTATTTGAATATTAATGAAAAGATTTTCCTCCAAAGATTGGATGATAAGTTCTATGTGGCTTTCTATTCTTCGGATGAAGATAGGCTAAGAGAGGAGTGTGCAAAGGCAGGAATTACACTTGTTAGCGTTCGGAAAAAGCTAGACCTTGTCAGGTATACAAAGGGCAGTCCGGGGTCTGGTGCCGAAAAGTTCACCAACCTGATGGCTGCGTATATTGAGGGGTATAGTTACGAACAAGCTGCCCCCATATTATCTTCAGTTCTTTATCACTCTCCCTTTTACAAATTCAAAGTGGAAGGCGGCGATGAAGTAAAAATAACAGAAACGTTTACTGTTCTAATGAAGTCGAAAACGTCATTAGCACAGTTGGAAAAATTAGCTAAAAAGTATTCCGTAGAAATGATTGGTTGGGATTCAAATGAGGGAGGGTATGCCATAGGCTGGTACCACTTGGCTTGTACCAATCTTGCCAAGGGCAACGCCCTTGTGATGGCCAACCTGTTTTATGCAAGCGGCTTGTTTGGGGGCGCTTGGCCAGACATGATTGCTGGTAGACTTTTGTGATTGTGGGAAAAAATCAAAATAAGTTACTGATTTAAAAATATTTAATTATGAAGAAAGCGTTAAACATGTCCTGCATTCTTATGCTGCTTTTGTTAGTCATTCCAGCTTGTCGTGATATTAACAATGAGTACCTGCCCGAAAACGAGATAACAACGAGTACACGCGCATCTGTTTGCGACCTTTCAGACCACTACTTGTGTGGTGAAGAAAAAATTCCAGTCCAAAAAGTAGATAATAAATTCTATGTTCTATTCTATTCGGATGATGAAGTCGGGCTGATGGAAGAGTGTGCAAAGGCAGGCATTGCACTAAAAAACGTTCGAAAAAAACTGGACCTCGCCAGATATACAACAGGCAATCTTGGTCAAGGTGCTGAAAAGTTCACCAATCTGATGGCTGCATCGATTGAATGGTGTAGTTATGAGCAAGCTGCTCCTATATTATCCTCAGTTCTCTACCACTCTCCGTTCTACAAGGTGGATGGCGGAGAAGAGATGCAAGTGACAGAAACGTTCATTGTTATTTTGAAGCCGGGCACGTCGTTGGAACAGTTGGAAAAATTAGCGAATGATTATTCCGTAGAAATGATTGGCTGGGATTCAAATGAAGGCGGGTACGCCTCGTATTGGTATCACTTTGCTTGCACTAATCTTTCCAAAGGTAACGCCCTTGAGATGGCCAATCTTTTTTATTCAAGCGGCTTGTTTGAGAGCGCTTTCCCCGATTTTATTGCTGGTCGTCTGGGTTGCATCGATGAACTCTTTTTTAATACTGGTTCATTTCTGTGGCATTTGGGTAATAATGATGTAAATCCACAAAATCACATCAATTACTGCGCTGCAAGATCGATTATGCCAATGGCTTCATCCAATATCATAGTCGCAGTTATTGATTCAGGTGTTGAGGTAAGCCATCCTGAATTTGATAGAGTGTTACCAGGCTGGGATGCTACGACTCAAACTTCTCCGAATAGAGTGCGACTTGGTAACAATCATGGCACTATGGTTACTGGCTTTATTGTGTCGAAGCCAAATAATGTTCATCTTACTGCAGGTGTAGGTTATGGAGCAACAATTTTGCCCATCAGCTGTGAAGTAGATTCTAGTGGAGCATTTGTTTCCTCATCCAGAGATCTTGAGAGAGCAATTAATTACGCTGTAGCTAATGGAGCAGATGTGATTAATTGCTCATGGGGTTCGACCTCTTCGATTCCAACTGTTCTGAATGCAATATATTCCGCCACTAAGCATGGGAGAGGGGGAAAAGGTTGTGTTGTGTTGGCTGGTACTGGGAATGATAACGCTGCGAATGTGCGTTTTCCTGCTAATTTGCCCAATGTCATAGGGGTTGGAGGGGTTGGTAGGGGCGGTCATCGATATGTGGGGACTCTTACTTCAGGAAGTAATTACGGGGTCGGTTTAGATGTGGTTGCGCCAGGGGCCCTCTTGGTTTCTACTTCACTTGCTGGGCTTGCTGGACATCAACTGGGCGGAAACTGGAGTATTGATACGGGGACTTCATTCGCTGTCCCACAGGTTTCCGGTGTTGCAGCGCTTATGCTTTCCAATGCTCCAGACTTATGGGGGTATGTTGTAGGGGGTATTATCAAAAACACAGCACAAAACCTTGGATATCTTGGATATGTATATGATATAAATGGCTGGAACTCAGCAATCGGACATGGGTTGCTAGATGCATTTGAGGCAGTTAATGCTACGTTTCCAATTAACAAAACCATAGACCTTGGTTTTGAATATAATAGCGGTCCTATCGTTGTAAATTGTAATGGCTTTCCATTGTCTCCTGGCACATCACTTTTTTATCAGGTAACAAACCAAACAGGAAACACGATTACCCAAACAATTAGTGTTGGGAATAGTTATATTATTGAAATAGAGCAATTCCCATCAGTAGATGCTATTATTACGGGGGACCTTACATCTAATGTAGTGGTTACCTATTATCTTGGTGGACACGGGCCTTCAATAGCCAGCACTCCCGTGAGATTTAGAGTTTGGTAAGAAACGTGAGGTTAGCTTAATCAAAAAATCACCTTGAGATTTAGGGCAAAGCAGGGCGTAGTTGGTTGGTCGCTTTATCAACATCGACCTGAGTGGCAAAGTTGTTGTGATAGACTTCAAATGCCCGATCGTAGGTCTCTTGAAAGAGCGCTCGTTTTTCATTCGTAAGTTCTAGGGCAGCGCTGATGGCGTTGCCTAAGTTGCTCTTGTCGGCTAAGCCGGGCGGGACGCGAAAGTTTGTCGCCTGCTCAACCACGAAGGCAAATTCAATCAGTTGCGCCTCGCTAAAGGCGGCGCCGGTGAAGTGTAAGTTGATGGGGTATGTGGTTCCGCCCGGGTTGGCAAGGGGAATGCTCACAGTGGGGTAGCCTGCTTTTGCGGCAATACCCGTTGTGCTGCCTGTGCGACTGGTAGAGATGAGACAATCTAAGCTGTATTCTTTTAATAAATAATCGATTCCGTTGGTTCTTGAGTAGAGAAGGTCTTTTTGACGGTCGGCAATGTATTGTTCCACTTTTTCTTCCAGATTCAAAATGGCGCACCTCTCCATGATGGCTTGTCCGTATGGGAAGGCGGAAGAGTCGGTTTTCATGTATTGGTTGTTAAAATCGACAATATTTTGAAGCGTTTTGATGGGGTAGTTTTCATTCAATGTTGACAGATAGGCCGGCAAATCTTTGGCAAAGTCGTAGTCAAAAACGATGGAGCTTGGAAAAGGGGGGTTGGCGTCGGGGTCATCGGGATTGAAATAGGTCAATGCATCACCGTTGGGTTTGGTGACAATATCAACGCCGGCCTCTCTCAACACCTGCAGCGCTTGTTGAAACGGTTCATAAGCGGCATTATCCGCGGGAGGGATGCCCACCAAACCGACTCTTTTGCCTTTTAGCCCTCCCAACTTCAGACTCTTTGTGTAATCTGCGTTTGTCACTCCGGCGCCTTCTATGCCTTTGGTAGCCTCATCGTTGGGGTCGTAACCGGCCAACGTATTGAGCAGGATCGTCACATCGGTCACATTACGGCCCATTGGCCCCGCAATGTCTTGAGACGAAGAGATGGGGATAACGCCATAACGGCTGATCAGCCCAACGGTGGGTTTGATGCCGACTATGGAGTTGGTGAAGCTGGGGCTGAGGATAGAGCCAAAGGTCTCGGTGCCGACTGTAATGGCTGACAATGCAGCGGCAGAAGCAACGCCGGAGCCGGCGGATGAACCGCTGGGTGTGAGCACAAGGGTATCTCCCAATAATTGGACAGGTCGATAAGGGTAGAGCACTTGTCCGCCTAACGAGGAGAAACCATTGGACATGCGAATGGCTATGTAGTTGGCAAATTCGGTCAGATTGAGCTTGCCTAAAATCACCGCTCCCGAAGCCTTTATCTTTGTAGTAAGAAAAGCGTCATAAGGGGCATAGTTGTCTGCCAATGCGACTGAGCCCGCAGTAGTCGGCATGCCGATTACGTTCACGTTGTCTTTGATCAGAACCGGCATCCCAAACATACCTTTGGCTACACTTGGGTCGGCTGCAAAGGCTTGGTCGCACTTTTGGGCATCTTCTAATGCATGGGGATTAAGTACTCTGATCGAATTGAGCTTAACTGAATTAAAATCATAGAGTTCAATTCTGTCTAAGTACATCTGAGTCAATTCTGTATAAGTGAGTTTACCTGACTTTACCAACTCTTGTAAATCAAGAATGGTTACTTTTTGCAGGTCAATGGTTTGTGCTTGTACTATTGGACAAACAGCCAACAGGAATGCACCAATTGCGAACATGGATTTTAGGCGATTCATAAAGTTTAATTTTAGATATTGTTTCTATTTTAATATGATCAATTGATTACTGCCATTTAAACCACCTCATCCCGGCCACAAAACAGACAGCGCCCAAAACAAAAAGGGCGGCGGTGGGGGTTGCTACCTGGAGCCAGCCGGCCCCCTCGTTAAAAATCGCACGAAAACCATCGGCAAGGGCGGTGAGGGGAAGGAGCTTGATGGCGCCAATGCTCCACTCAGGAAAGTTGTGGTAGCTAAAAAAGATGCCCGATAACAGCATCATCGGCATCTGTACAAGGTTAATCAATCCTGTTCCCGATTCGGTTTTGGAGGTGCGGCACGACAACAACACGGCAACACCGGTAAAGGCCACGTTGCCGGCAACAAACAGGAGTGCAAACGCACCAATGCTTCCTTGTATATAGACGTCAAACAACAGCCAAGCAAAAAATAAGAGAATCAGGGCTTCTGCGACGTTCATCACTATGCGGACAAACATAATGGCAATTAGATAGTTCGATTTTCTCATGGGAGAGGCAATCAAGCGCCGCAACAACCTTTGAGAACGACACTCAATGATGGTGTAGCTGATGCCCCACAACAGGGAGCTCATCAAGCCAAAAGCGATGAGTCCGGGGATAAAAAAGTCGATGTAACGAACGCCTTTGAGCGTTAGGGGGGAGATTTGTGGCTGCGCGCTGTGGATGCGGGTAGGAGATTGAACCAAAGCGGAGAGCTTCATGTAGGCCAATTGCGCCTGCGCATTGTTTGGGTCAAAGTGATAACCGATTTTTGAGAGCGAATCGGTGACAATGATGTCGGACTCTCCTCGTTTTAAGGAGATGATCGCATTGTCCCAATCGCTGTGGATAAAGTGATAGGTGGTGTTGCCCAGCGTGGCGTCCTCGACTTTCCAGATAAAGGTCTCTTTTCCCTTTTTCTCGCTTTTTTCTCCATAAATGGTAAGCAATGAATCTAATTCGGTCCCTTGTGTTCCCACACAGAGGATGTTGAATTTTGACTCGTTATTTTGGGTAAAGGCTAAACCCAATCCAATCGAAATCAATACCGGAAAAATGATCCCCCAAAAAAGGACTTCGGGCTCCCGCACCGTTTCTGCAAAGCGACATAGAATCAGCCGATAGAGTTGATTATTTTTAAGCGACTTCATTTTAAAACTTGATTGCTGTTGTCGGTGAGCGTTTTACCGGTAAGGCGGATAAACAGTTCGTCAAGATTGTGCGACTGGTCGTCAAGGAGCTCATTGAGTGAGCCTCCTTTGATGATGACCCCCTCGTCAATAATGATGATATGGTCGCAAAGCGATTGGGCTTCTTCCATATAGTGGGTAGTCAGGAGCAGGGTGGTATCGCCTTTGCTTTTCAACTCCTGCAAAATGTTCCACAGATCAAAGCGAGAGTGGGGGTCTAATCCTGTGGTGGGTTCGTCAAGAAAGAGGATTTGCGGCCGGTTGAGCAGGGCTGTTGCCAACGCCAACCGTTGCCGTTGCCCGCCCGACAGGTTTTTGGTCAGGGATTGACGTTTGTTTTCTAAGCCCACAAGCGCGATCACCTCATCAACCCGCTCTGTTCCCAGCTTGAAAAAGGAGGCAAAGAGGCGCAACACCTCCCGGACTTTTAATTTTTCTGGGAAACGGGTCTCCTGTAGCGACAACCCAATGATTTGGCGCAGCTCTTTCTCGCTCTTTTTCCAACTCTTTCCTTGAATAAAAATGTCGCCGCTGTCGGGTTTGCGCAGACCTTCCATCATCTCTACCAATGTGGTTTTTCCGGCTCCGTTTGGCCCGAGCAACGCCACAAACTCCCCTTGCCGTACAGAAAACGATATTCCACGTACAGCATGCACGTCTTTAAACGATTTGTACACATTTTTTACCTCTATCACTGCCGACCGTCGGTTTGTACGTTGGGAGCAATTTTACGCACCAGACCCTGCAATACACTTCCGGGGCCTAATTCAATAAAGCAGTCAGCTCCATCGGCCACCATATTTTGTACGCTCTGCGTCCAACGAACAGGCGAAGTGAGCTGCATCAGCAGATTTTGCTTGATGATTTGCGGCTCCCTCTGCGGTTTGGCATCCACATTTTGATAGACAGGACAAATAGGCGTCTCAATATGCGCTTTTTGTATGGCATCCGCCAACTCCTGCCGGGCAGGCTCCATGAGGGGAGAGTGAAATGCGCCGCCAACGGGCAACAACAGCGCGCGCTTAGCCCCCGCTCCCTTTAACGCCTCGCAAGCCGCCTCCACTGCCGGAATCGCGCCCGAAATCACCAACTGCCCCGGACAATTATAGTTAGCCGCCACCACAACTCCCTCAATCGAGGCGCAAATCTCCTCCACCCTTTCATCGGGCAATCCCATCACCGCAGCCATA
>WQYK01000053.1 GCA_009781275.1 Bacteroidales bacterium
GTATCAACTATGCTTATGTCAATTTTGACGATGAGCGTCTGTACAACTTAAAAGCCGAAGACCTTAATGTGGTTTTGGAAGCTTTGTATATGGTTTATGGCGATTTTAAGTACCTGTTTTGTGATGAGATTCAGAATATTCCTTCGTGGTTTCTCTTTGTTAATCGGCTATTAAGGCAAAAAATACGGTTAATGATTACCGGCTCAAACGCCAAATTGTTGAGTGGCGAGTTAAGTACACATCTTACAGGACGTTATAATCAAATTGAACTGTTCCCCTTCTCTTTTCCGGAAATCTTGAAATACAAGAATATCTCGATTGATGACGACTCCACTTTAGGCGTTGCCCGCCGCAAATCAGCATTTGAGGAGTATATGTCTCATGGCGGATTTCCCGAACTCTTTGAGGTTAAAAACAAAAAAGCGTATATACGGAATCTTTTTAATTCAATCATTGTAAGAGACATCTCCCAACGTTTTTCTGTACGCTATCCCCAAGCGTTAAAAAAAATGGCTGATTATCTGACTGATACTCCCTGTTCAGAAGTCAATTACAAAAGCTTGGCAAAACTATTCTCTTTTGGTTCGGCGCACACAGCAGAAAATTATATAGGTTATCTGCGACAGGCATATTTGCTCATCGGTCTGCAAAAATTCTCGTTCAAAAGTCGTGAACGTATCCGCAACGAGAAAAACTATGTGATTGATACAGCTCTTATCTCAACGGCAAAAGAGGGTTTTTCGGAGCAGGATTTTGGTTGGCGGCTTGAAAATATCGTCTGCATAGAACTCTTTCGCCGTAAAAATCAGCGCTTACACGACATCTATTATTACAAAAATGGTTACGAAATCGATTTTGTACTTTGCTTCGACAACTCCGTTGTTGAGCTGATTCAAGTTTCGGCTGATATTTCTGCCCCAAAAACGTTCAATCGTGAAACCAATGCCCTGTTTCGCGCTGCCACAGAGCTGCGTTGCAACAACTTAACTCTTATTACACTAAATGAAAACAGAACACATACGATGAATAACCAAACAATCAATATTATCTCGATAATCAAATGGCTACCAGATACTAAAACCTCTTTGTAATGAAAAAAACGATATTTATAATCCTAACTTTCTGTGCATTCACCGCTTTTGCCCAAGAGTCCCAAGCCCCTCTAAACAAAACCACCACCGCCCACCGCATCACCACGCCCCCAAAAATTGACGGCATCCTAAGTGAGGCGATTTGGAACACTCCGCCCACATTTGAGGGCCTCACCGAGTACCTCCCCACCTTTGGCGTTACAGAAACAGCGGACGAAATCACCAAGGTATGGATTTTTTACGACAATTCCGGGATCTACATCGGCGCTGAGCTGACCGACAAAACAAGGCGAATCAAGCGGGAATTTACCAAACGGGACGACACCGGCAACGCCGATTGGTTCAGCGTCTATTTTGACACCTACAAAGATGGCTTAAACGGCTATGAATTTGGGGTCACCAGCGCAGGCGTGCAATTTGACCGACGCTATTCGCCCATCAGCGGCAGCAGCGGCCGTGGCGGAGGCTGGGGTTCTGGGGGAGACGCCAGTTGGGATGCGGTGTGGAGCTCTGCAGTACATATTGAGGATGAGAGATGGACGGTAGAGATGAAAATCCCCTACTCCGCCATTCGCTTCTCTGATTTGCCTGAACAAAAATGGGGATTTAACGTCCAACGATACCGAAGAGAAACAAGGCAGGAGCTTTTTTGGTCTCCCAGACGACCCGATATCGAAAACTTTATTTCACAATGGGGAACCTTAGAGGGGATCGCCGGTGTTACCGCGCCCCTCCTGCTGTCGCTATCGCCTTACGTTGCCGTAGCCGCCGACCACCACACCGAGGCGGGGTGGCAAAGTGGTTTTAATGTGGGTGCAGACATCAAATGGGGGATCAATCAAGCCTTTACTCTTGATGCCGCCCTCATTCCAGACTTTGGACAAGTGCAGTCCGATCCACGTGTACACAACCTGACGCCGTTTGAAGTGCAATACAACGAAAAACGACCCTTCTTTATGGAAGGCACAGAGCTATTTAGCAAGGGGAACTACTTCTACTCCAGACGTATAGGCGGACAACCCATGAACTACTACAACATTCCGTTAGAGGCCAACGAAGTGGTTAAAGAGAACCCCTCCGAATCGAGGCTGCTCAATACCATCAAATTTTCTGGACGAACCACCGGCGGCTTGGGCATTGGAGTTCTTAATGCCATCACTTCCAATATGTATGCCGTTATTCAAGACACCCTCACGGGCGACACGCGGCGACACAAAACGGCCCCTGTGGTAAATTCCAACGTGTTGGTATTTGATCAGTCGCTCAAGAATAACTCCTATGTTTCTGCGGTGAATGCAAGCGTGCTCCGTGCAGACGGAGCGTACAACTCCGACGTGATGGGACTGCTCTTTAGGTTTAACGACAACAACAGACGATATTACTTACAAGGACAGGGAACAACAAGTCTCTTTAGCCACAAGGACGCCGGATTCTCCTACACCCTTAGGGCGGGTAAGGCAAGGGGGGCGTGGCAATACTATGCAGAGAATGCTTTTATGGATAATAAAATCGACATTAACGACCTGGGCATCCAGAGAGAGCGAAACCTGATGAAGTTTACCGGCAACCTTTCGTACAACAACTACACCCCGGGAAGTTGGTACTCAAGATATAACTTTGCGTTTTCTCCCACCTACACCCGACGGTTTCTTCCCGGAACGTATGCACAGGCGTCACTTAGCGCCAACGCCATGTTGTTGCTCAAAGATTACACCATGCTCCGGATTGCCGGAACCTACGCATTCCACTCCAAGGACTTTTACGAGCCCAAAAAAGAGGGACGTTTCTATCGCATGCCTCATGGCATCGGAGGCTCTTTTTATCTGAGCAGCAATTATAATAAGCCGGTATTTGTAGATGCTACATTTGGCTATGAAGCGCTGCTTAAAAACAACGAGAATGCCTACGAGGTGCAACTAAAGCCCGGATTCAGGGTCAGCCAAAAAGTCACCATCGTCCTCACCTCCAAATTGAATAATATATTTAACAACAGGGGGTACTATTCAAGAAATTCAGCTCCTGTAGGTAGTGCGCAGGATACCGTCATCTTTGCTTCGAGAAATCGCTCCATCATTGAGAATGTCGTAGATGGTCGCTTTACTTTTAACAACAAGATGAACATCACCCTTGCCGCCCGGCACTACGTTTCAAAAGTCAAGAACAAAGAGTTTTTCCTCTTAAATCAGCAAGGAGACCTCGAATCTTCTAATTTTATGGGGAGAGAGGGAGAAGTATATAATCTGTTCTATGTCGACTTTCTATACACCTGGCGTTTTGCTCCCGGCAGCGAACTCAACTTAATCTGGAAGAACGAAATCAATCCCCAAAGCATAGAGACGTTGCACGACTCCTATTTTAGAGACATCAGCCTCCTAAATACAGCCCCACAACGAAACCTTCTCACCCTTAAAGTAATATACTATCTTGACTGGATGACGATTTTTAGGCGCTTATGACCAACTCATCCAACCCTCTTTTGGGCACATGGTGCACATGATGTTCATCCCTCCAATATTTGACATCCCCATTTATCATCGGGTCAATCACCACCTCCTCCTTGGGCTTGCCCAAAGCAATGACCAATACAACGGTCAGCGGTTCGGGAAGATTCAAAATCGTACGCAAAGCATCGGGTTTGAATGAACCGATCATACAGCCTCCATATCCCAGTTCCACCGCCTGAAGCAAAATGCTTTGGGCGCATATACCAGGGTCAAAATAGGGAGTTTGGGCAATAGAAGCATCTAACAGTTGCACAATGTATGCAGACGGACGTTCCCCTTTTACAGGCCCCGCCCAGTCGGTCAGGTAACCTGCCCAACCCAGAGTTTCAAAAATCTGTGCATTCAACTCAGTCGTGTTGCAAAGAATGTACTTTAGCGGCTGCAAATTCCGACCTGAACCCGACAAACGGGCAGCCTCCATCATGGTGCGCAAATCGTTCACAGAGATGGCATGCTCTTCATAAAAACGTCGGTAAGAGCGGTTTTGACGAATCAATTCAATAACTTTCATATTGGGTCAATTTAACATTTATGCACAAATGTACACATTCTAAAAAAATATTTGCATAACTACAAAAATAGTTTTAATTTTGTCGTCAGCAATCAAACTAAAAATTTAAAACCACGTCGATGAAACAAAAAAATACAAAAAAAGCAAATCCGGGAAGACGATTAACGATTATTCATCAAGATTTTAAAGAGCTTACCCGTGCAGAGGAGGAGGTGATGAACATCATCTGGAGGGAGGATGGTTGCTTTGTGCACGAAATTATTGCACAGATGTCTGAGCCCAAGCCAGCTTACACCACCGTTTCTACCGTCTGCCGCATCTTGGTGACAAAAGGTTTTCTAAATTACAAACTCCTAAGTCACAGCCATCAATACTATCCCGCCATCTCGAGGGAGACCTATACCGACAAAATGATGGGGAGTGTGATGCAAAATTACTTTGACAACTCTTTTAAACAACTGGTATCTTTCTTTTCTGAGCGAAAAAAAGTGAGCGATCAGGAGCGCGAAGAGATTATTGCTTTGCTCCAAGACCATCCCGACAAACCATAAAAAGTTCGGTTTAACTTTCCAATCATTTTCCAACTGCGATAAATCGCATGTAACTACACCCATGGTTGATCTTGTGGTAAATAGAGGATCTTGATGAGGATCTCCCTTAGCCAAGGCACGTCCCGGAAAATATAGACAAGCACGAGCAGTACAACCACAATAAGTAGTATCCACAGACAAAGGTGTATCAATCTGAATCTTTTAGGAGGTTTCAAAGGTTTGGGTTTGGATTTGGGTTCGGGTTTAGTTTTAGGTTCGGAAGAGTGAGAGGTAATGGTTGGGTTGACTGGAGAAA
This sequence comes from Bacteroidales bacterium, assembly GCA_009781275.1. Classification (GTDB taxonomy): domain Bacteria; phylum Bacteroidota; class Bacteroidia; order Bacteroidales; family UBA932; genus WRBG01. Next base: position 4,953 of record WQYK01000053.1, read on the forward strand.
CGTGGGGAGTCGCGGGCTCAACAAGGCGAGAAGGCGTAGCCAATGGTTTTATCGGTATGGGCTCTAATCCAAACTCTTGTGGAGATAAATCGCAATTCACATCTTTTTCAAAAGTGACTTCTAACCTCTTTTTTCCCATTTTCATCACCCCAAGTCCGGGAAACGGGAAAACCTTGCCGTTTTGTAAATGACGTTCCACCTCCATGGCAAACTGCCTGATCTCACGCTTGGCCTGGTCTAAAAAGAGTTTTAGTGTATGGCGATTCTTCTCTTCGAGCTCTTCCCGAGTCAAGTCTTCTCCATCTTCGAGCTCCAGCATGGCCCTCTCCAACTCTGCTGCATAAGCCCGTTCCAATAGCTCGTCATTCCAGGTTTCCTTAACAGAAAAACCCACAACACGGGTTGGAGCAGAGATTATACGTCCATTCTCAAGCAATCTGGATGGCTGATCCTCTGCTATAAAACTACCCATCCCCGGCAATGACACTCTGTTGTGCGTTAACAACAATGTTCGGACCAGGCGCGAAAAAGTGGATGTGTTAATTGGATCTAATTCCATGAGCGCGTCTTTGTTTATGCTGCGAAAGTACAAAAAAGATATTAAACGGCAAAAAGAAACTGAAATATGCAGCAATTAACAAAAAGTTTCGTTATAATAGCAGCATGAAGCAAAACACGTCATACGCCCAAAAAAGAGCCCTCCAGAGTGAAGAGTATGCTACATACAGCCGCCTGCTCTATCCCTCATGTTTGCGCATCCTGGCCAATCCGGCCGAAGCCGAAGAAGCCATGCACGACACGCTGCTCCACTATTTTGCTTTTACCGGACATTTTGACTCTGAAGCCCAAAAGAGAAGTTGGCTCTTTAAAGTAGCCGCTTCTAAATCGATTGACCGTCTTAGGAAAAAAAACAGGGAACCGCTCCCTAAAGAGGATTCATTCCCTGAACAGGACACCATTGGATACAACCGGGCAGAGCGGGAGATCGAGCGTGAAGTTGAAAGAGTAAAGAGAGGACTGGCAAGCCTTGCACCTGGATATCGCACCATATTATCACTGTTTTTATTTGAAGGATACGATTTTGAAGAGATTGCTTCTATATTGTCGCTCCGCCCCGCAACCATACGATCCCAATACACACGCGGCCGGATTAAACTTAAAGAGATTCTATTATCATCAAACCATTTTACCTTATGAACGAACTTAAAGACTTTATTGCAGAAAACCGCCATCTTTTTGATCAGGAGCAGCTCCCCAAAGGACATGAGGAACGGTTTTTTAGTAAATTGCCACAACACAGGGCAAAACACCTGATGGTTTTCTGGCGTCCATACCAAAAAATAGCGGCAGCAGCGGTCATCATTGTTTTAGTCGGATTGGGTATCAGGGAATTTATTATAACGTCCGATCTAAACTTTTTATCAGCCCGTCGTGAGATGAGAATCGAAACAAAAATGTTACAAAAGTACCAAGACCAAATACATATAGTCGAAGAAGAGATTATGAGCTATGCCTCATCAATACCTCTTTCTGACTGGGAACAAATCGAATACACCCTTATTCACCTTTCTCAAAATAGAGATCTTATTTTAGAAACTCTTCCGGAAGAGATGCCATTTGCAGTACGTCGCACAGCCCTTGAGGCTTATTACAACCAAAACTTGTCCGGCATGCAGCAGATTGCCTCACTCTTAGCTCAAAATCACAATCATACATATTAATCATCTTTAACAAAATGGATCATGAAAAAAAGAATCGCCTCTCTGGCGCTTATGTGCGCCCTTTCACTCACTGCATTTGCACAAAATCTGATACAAGAGACACGCAATGTAAACGCCTTTACCGGTATCAGCGCTTCGAGCGCCTTTAACATCGAACTAAAAAAAGGACCAGCCCAATCTGTTGTGATCGAGTGCGACCAACGGGATATGCAATATATCAAAACAGAAATCAGAAACGGAGTGCTGCGGCTTTACTACAGCAGCCCTGCAAGGATCTCACGCACTAAAACCTCATTTAAAGCATACATCACCATTACGGAACTCGACTTTCTGGATCTCTCCGGCGCTTGCTCCTTTACTGCCCACGATCTATTTACACCCAAACGGTTTAAGGCTGATATTTCGGGGGCCTCTAAAGTGAACGGATTGCGCTTGCACACAGAAGACGCCGATATAGAAACGAGCGGAGCCGGCAGTACAACCATGGAGATCAATGCCAACCGCACTTCCATTAAGGCTTCCGGCTCGAGCAGGCATAACATTAATGGATCTATGAATCAAGTGAATATGGAAGTTAGCGGCGCATCAAGGATTCAAGCAAATATCAAATCCGATCGCATCCGCTTAGAAGCGTCCGGTGCAAGCAACATCACGTTTGAAGGAGAGGCAACCCAAGCCAAGGTGAGTCTTTCGGGCGCCTCTTCACTAACAGCTCAAAAAATGATCGTAAAAGAGATGGAGGTATCTGCCAGCGGCGCCAGCAAAGCCAATGTGCATGTTACAGAATCGTTATCTCCAAGTTTATCAAGCTCTTCAAGACTTGTGTACGAAGGATCTCCCCAAATCAACAACATTAAAATAAGCAGCGGCGCCACCATCAATAGACGATAAAAGAGGGAATCATCGGCTTTGATTAAAATTTGTTTATATTTGCTCCGTAAAAATTCAAAGCTATGAACAAACGAACCCTCATTGATCTATTTGAAGAAGCCGTCAGTACTTATCCAAACAACACCTTTCTGATGGAAAAAGAGGGCGGCAAGTGGAACCACACCTCTTTTCAACAAACACAAGAGACTGTCTATCGCTGGGGCGCAGGGCTGCAAGCCTTAGGCGTTCAAAAAGGCGACCACATTGCCCTCCTCTCAGAAGGAAGAAATGCCTGGATTATGGGCGAATTGGCGATCTTTTATGCCGGCGCGGTAAATGTGCCCCTTTCTATCAAACTTGAAGAGAGTAATGACCTCCTCTTTAGATTGGTTCATTCCGACACAAAGTTTATCATGGTCTCTGCCGGACAGCTTCCCAAAATCCGTAAAATCAAAGACCAGCTTCCCAATGTTCAATCCTATGTCATCTTAACAGATCTTGCTGAATATCAGGACAAAGAAATCTCCATCCAAGAAATTGCAAGGATGGGAGAAGAGCGCCTGAATCAGGATAGAGACGGGGTATTAAAAGTGGGTAAAGAGATTGTGAATGACGATCCGGCCACCATCACCTACACATCGGGAACTACTGCAGATCCAAAGGGTGTGATTTTAACCCACCGCAACTATACCGCCAATGTGGAGCAATCTCTTACCCTGATGACCATCCCGTCTACTCATAAAACGCTCATTATTTTGCCTTTGGATCACTGCTTTGCACACGTGGTAGGCTTCTATATATTTATGACCAGCGGAGCGTCTGTAGCCACCGTGCAAACGGGAAAGACACCTATGGAAACCCTCAAAAATATCCCCATCAATATCCAGGAGATCAAGCCCAACATCTTGTTGTCTGTTCCCGCTTTGGCTAAATCTTTTAGAAAGTCTATCGAAACCGGTGTCCGCGCTAAAGGCGCCTTTGCAGAAAAACTCTTTAAATTAGGACTTAACGTTGCCTACACCTACAACGGCGACGGATGGCGTAAAGGAAAGGGGTGGCGCTTTATACTTTGGCCCCTGATGCCCCTCTTTAACGCGCTGCTCTTTAAAAAAGTGCGCCTTGCCATGGGCGGGGAGCTGGAGTACATGGTTGGTGGGGGCGCCCTGTTAGATAAAGAGATGCAAGATTTTTACTTTGCCATAGGCATGCCTATGTATCAGGGATACGGACTGTCCGAAGCGACTCCGGTCATCTCTTCTAACACACCTCAAAAGCACAAGTTTGGCACTTCCGGAGTGATGGTAAAACCCATGGAACTGTTGATCAAAGACGCCGAGGGGCGCACGCTGCCTCAGGGAGAGCAGGGAGAGATTGTGGTACGTGGAGAGAACGTCATGGCGGGATACTGGAAAAACGAAGTTGCCACCAAAGAGACGTTACGTGACGGCTACCTCTACACCGGAGATTTGGGTTATGTAGATAAGGACAACTTATTGGTCGTATTAGGTCGATTTAAGAGTCTGTTGATCAGTAGTGACGGAGAAAAGTACAGCCCGGAGGGAATCGAGGAGGCGTTGCTTGCATCATCGCCCTACATCCAGCAGATGATCCTCTACAACAACCAAAGTCCCTATACCACCGCATTAATTGTGCCCAATATAGAAAAACTGAAACAAAAGTTAAATCACGAAACATGGGGCAGTGAAGCTTGCCGCACAAAAGCAATCGGCCTGATTGCCGACTCCATTAATGAGTACAGGGGACGCGGTCATTTTGCCGGAGTTTTTCCGGAACGGTGGCTGCCCAGCGTCTTTGCGCTGCTTCCAGAAGCCTTTACCGAGCAAAACGGCATGGTAAACAGTACCATGAAGATTGTACGCGGAAAAGTTGAAAAACATTACGCAAATCGCATCGATCATTTGTACACTCCCGAAGGGAAAAATATTTACAACGACCTAAATATGAATGCACTTTAAAAACATTTATTCATCTAAACCATTTTTTATGCGAAAATTTCTTATTTCAACCATGGCAGTAGCGGCCACAGTGGTCATGCTACATGCAGAAGGTTACCA